>JAYUFP010000342.1:0-1884 GCA_043738665.1 Isosphaeraceae bacterium | reverse complement strand
CGCCACCTCGGGCGCGAACGTGCTCACGACGGTGTTTAGCCCGTCCACGAATTTGTCCGGGACGTTCGTCGGATTTCTCGGAAACGCCCCGAACGGTCTTGAGTCGGATCGTAACGTGCCCGCGACCCTCGTCGGTCAACTCGTGGACCCCGTCGCGGCCGTCCCCGAGCCTTCCGGCTTCGTGATGGCGTCTCTCGCCCTGATCGTCACTCCCGTCGGTTACGCCTGGCGCCGGCGTAAGATCACCCGAGGCTGATCGGTGGCGTCGAATTGAAGGGGACGGAACAAGCCGTCCCCTTCCGCCTCAAGAACGAACCTCGCTTCGATCCGAGAACGGTCCCCTACCCGAATGGCACCCGGTTAAGGACGTTGTACCGTCAATTTTGGGGGTTTGTACGCTCGATTTGAGCCCAATTCCAGTGTACGTTCGCTTCAAACTGACTCCCATTCGTCCCCTATTCTTTTTTCTAGACCGACCTGAGAAGTTCAAGATTCGATGCTATCGCTCCGCGGATACGACCCCAAAATCTCAAGCCGTTCGCAACGCTTTTTGAGGAGTTCAAGGGCTTTCTTCACCGGCTCATCATCGACGTGCCCCTCGGCGTCGATGAAAAACAGGTAGGCAGGGTTCTTTTCGTTGGGGCCGACCGTCGCCGGAAAGGATTCGATCCAGGTCATGTTCACGCTGAACTTCTCGAACGGGGCGAGCGCCTTGGGGAGTGAGCCGGGCTCGTTGGGGAGCCGGAGCATGATCGTCGTCTTGTCGCGCCCGGTCCTCGCCTCGTACCGCTCGCCGATGACCGCGAACCTCGTGAGGTTGTAGGGCTGATCCTCAATGTTCTCGGCCAGAACTTTCAAGTGGAAGGCGTCCCCCGCGGGGCGGCTGGCGACCGCCGCGGCGTACTCCTCACGCGACGCGTGTTCGGCGGCGACGGCGGTCGAAACGACGTCGATGATCCGCGCCTGCGGCAGGTTCTTGCTGATCCAGTGGCGGCACTGTGAGAGTGCCTGCGCCTTCGAATAGACCCGCTGGACCTCACCCCACTCACAGCGTCCGAGCAGGCAGTGATGGACCCGAAGTTTGACCTCGGCGCGGATCTTCAAACCGGGCAGGCGCACGAACATGTCGAGGGTGTCGGCGACACGCCCGTCGGTCGAGTTTTCCAGCGGCACGATGCCGAACTGGACGTGTCGCCGGTTGACTTCCTCGAAAACCGCCGCAATCGAACCGACCGGCACGTGCTCGACCGACTCGCCGAATTTGGCGACCGCCGCGAGGTAGCTGTAACTGTATTTGGGACCCAGGTACGCGACCCGGAGCGGACGCTGGAGCGAACGCGATCCGCTCATCAACTCCCGGAAGATCAAACGCAAGGTTTCCGGAGGCAGCGGGCCCTGGCTGAGCCCGAGGACCCGGGAAATGACCTCGTCCTCTCGGGCCGCGGACCAGACCTCGATCCCCTGTTTCGACTTGACCTGGCCGATCTGGAGGGCGATCTCGGCCCGATTGTTGAGGACCGCGACGAGCTCCCTGTCGATGCGGTCGATTTCGGTCCGCAGGCTCGCGAGCGTCGGCGCCCGCTTGGCGTCCGCCGGTTCCGGCGCGGTCGGGGCGGGTTTGCGGGGAGGCGGGGTCTTGCGGGGCATCGGTCAACTCGCGGCAAGAATCCGGGGAGAGCGGCGGGTCCGGCAGGTAAGAACGCAAGCTTGGCCGTGGTAAGTGGATACAAAACGGCGAAAACGCTGTCAAGGCAATTCTCCAGGCGGATTGTAAAGTCGAGGCACGCGGGTGCGCCAATGGATTCTGGCGGAGTCGTCTTCGCCCTGAAGGGGCGGCACAGGACAGCCCGGGGCATCGCCCCGGGTGACGAGACAAGACGAAAG
>JAYUFP010000341.1:0-6006 GCA_043738665.1 Isosphaeraceae bacterium | reverse complement strand
CCAGGTTTTCCAGCCGATGGATTCGCTTGTGAATGTGATAATTTACCGAGTCGTACGGGTGGACGATGTTTCCCGTGTTGAAGATCGAGCGGATGGATTCGACGTCGTCGAGCCCGAGGGCGTTTGCGAAGATGCTGCGAAGGTAGGCGACCCCTTTGGCGGAGGGTTGGAAACGCTTGGGATCATAGAAGGAAGTCGCCAGGGGCCGCGCATGGATGGTGCCCCAGCGGTCGCGGAGCTTGTTGGCGTCGACGCTCGATGTGGAGAAGCCGCCGTCGGCGTATTTGAGGATGGCGACGCAGTTATGATAGCCCTGAAGCAAGAGGTTGACGGCCTTGCCGCCGAGTTGTGAGGCGTAGAAGCGGTCGAATTGGATCGGCCGCCCGCCGCGCTGGGTGTGGCCGATTTTTCGGACGAAGATCGCGGCGTCGGCGCTTTCGTTGCGGCGTTTTCGGGTGAAAAAGGAGTCGCCGATCTTGTCGACGAGGATACGTTTCACGGCCTCGGCCGCGCCGGCGTAGAGGAGGTTCCCCGCCGGGTCCTTGCTCGACGTCACGGCCCCGAGGATCTGGCCGTCCTTGCCGACGATCCCCTCCGAACAGCAGATCACGGCGTGCTTCTGCATGTCGAGGATCGCATGGACCCGCTCGACCAGTGGTTCGGGGTCGATGGGTGATTCGGGCACGAGGATCATGTCGGGCTGGCCGTACGAGGCCCCAAGCGCGATCATTCCGCAATCTCGACCCATGACTTCGATGATCGCGACCCGCCGGTGGCTTTCGGCGGTGGTGCGGATCCGCTCGACGTTGAGCGACGAGACGTAAACCGCGGTGGCGTAACCGGGTGTGGCGTAGTTGATGATCTCTTCGAGCTCAAACTCACGGTTCGGGGACTTGACGTAGTGATAGCCCTTCGGGTTCCGCTCGTCGACCTCGCGGATCCACTCCTGGCTCTCGTCGAGGTAATTCAGACCGAGGTCGTTATCGATGGTTTTTGGGGCGAGAACGACGGGAAGATGCTGACTGAGCGGCTGCATGCCATTGATCGTGCCGTCGCCCCCCACGCAGATCAGGCCTTCGATCCGCAGCTTTTGAAGTCGCTCGGCAACCCGGGCGATGCTCTCGACGTCCCTGGCGTCGACGTAGTCGCGCGAGGCGCCCAGGATGCTTCCCCCGTGCGTGGGGTCGAGTTCGGGGATTTCCTGGTACAGGGGGTTGAGGAGGACGTGTGGGACGTGGGGATTGAGCAGGCCGCTGAACCCTTTGATGATCCCGATGACTTCCACGCGGAATTGATTGGCTTGTTGGACCGCCCCCAGGATGGTGGCGTTCAGCGCAGGGGTGTCGCCCCCGGCAGTCAGGATGCCGATCCTCTTCATTAGCCCCTCGTAATTGGTCCGCACACCCGGGCCTGATCGGGAGAGGCCGGGCCGGGCCGACGTGCCGGGAAAGGAAACGAAACGGGATGGGTGGTCGGTCCTTCGTCCCTTGAGCGCACTGACCTCTCAATAGCCGTCCGAGAGACGCTCTTGGGCGATCAGCTGTCGGAACTCCATGGACGAGGATAGAAACCCGGAGATGGATTTGTCAAACAGCGACAAAATCCGTTCTCGCGATGCGAGCTCAACAAAGACCAAGAGAGGTTCGCCTCGCTTGACTTCGATGGTTTCCCCTCCGCTCACAACGACCGGCTGCGTACGCTGGACCGAGACTCAGGAAACCAGGGTCAATTCTCCCCCGCCTTCGACCTGAACGACGTCCCCGACCGCCATCTTGCGGCGCTTGCGGAGTTCAACCTCGCCGTTTACCCGAACGAAGCCATCGGCGATCAAACCTTTGGCTTCGCCCCCGTGCATCACCATGCCGGCGAGTTTGAGGACTTGCGTGAGGTTGATCGGCCGGTCACCGACGTTCAACTGGTCCACTCGTCATGCCTCCGACCGCCTGCTTGAACCCGTTGGCCGCCCCGTCGGAAACGGCCTTGCTCAGCCGGGCTTCTTCCTCTTTGAACAAGTCGCCGAGCGAACCCGAGGCTGTTTGAGCGGAAGAATCGATCGTCGGCGGTTTGCTCGGAGCACCCGCCCGGGTTTTCCCGGGAACCTCAACCAAGACCTTTCGCGCCGGGGGCGGAGTGACGTTGTCGGCCACGGAAGAAGAGTCTGCCGTTGGGGCGTTCCCATTGAGAAAAGGTCCGAGCACGCCTCTCGCCTGCTCGGGCAGGACGGGTCCGACGTTCGCCATCAGCCAGCCCACGGCCTTGCCGCTGGGGCTCGCGAAAATCGGTTCCCGGGTCTGCGGGGCCAGACTGACGACGAATAACGTGACCACCAAGCCCAGCAGCGTCCCTTCGATACCACCCAACAGCATCCCGAGGTGACGGTCAAACGCTTCGAACTTCAACTTCGCGAGAATCGCCCGGATCAGCCACGCCACGACGAAGATTCCGCCGGAAGTCGCGGCGTAAATGAGAATCATCGCCAGCGACTGCGCGACGATCGGTTCGCCGGGAAGGTGCGGCGCGAGCTGCCCGGAGAACTGGTGGGCGACGGTGTATCCCAGCACCAGCGAGGCGATGCTCGCCACCTGCCAGGTGATGCCCTTGAAGGCTCCCCAGATCATTCCCGCGAAAATCACGCCCGCCATGGCGCCGTCGTATGGGGTCATCCCTTGGTCCTCCTTGACCGGAAGTTATCGAGTGAGTGCCGATCCGAACAGTCATGTTATCCTAGCCGAGACTCCCCGGTCGCGGAAGGGAGATTTTTTTCCCAGGCGCGTTGCCTCTGCTCGGTAAGGAATCGCTTGGCCTTCCTCGACTTTCCTGAGATAATTCCACCCGGGAAGAACGCCCATCCGAGACGGAAACCATCGACCATGCCGCTGAAATCTCCTCGACCCATGAACACTGTTCTGATCGTCGTTGCCCTCCTCGTATTCTCAAATCTCGTCGTCGCCAGAGCCGGGGAGGACCCTTCTCCGTCGCCCGCTCCGCTCGCCGAATCGCTCATGCCGCTGATCAAGGCGCACAAAGGTAAGGTCGCGATCGCACTCAAGGATTTGACGACGGGTGAGTCGTTTCTCTACCACGAGAACGACCCGATGCCGACGGCCAGCCTCATCAAATTCCCGGTGATGATCGAGGCCTATCGCCAGGCCAAGGAGAAAAAGGTCGACCTCAAGAAGCCCATCACTCTGAAGGCGAGCGACAAGGTCATCGGCTCGGGCATCTTGACGGACCACTTCTCCGAAGGGGCCACGTTTCCGCTCCTCGACGTCATCCACCTGATGATCGTGTATTCCGACAACACGGCCACGAACCTCGTTCTCGACGAGATCGGGCTGAAGTCGACCGCGGACACGATGGAGAAGCTCGGCTACCCAAACACCAAGATCCATTCCAAGGTGTTTCACCGCGAGACCTCGGTTTTCCCCGAGCGCAGCAAGGAATTCGGGCTCGGCAGCACGACGGCCCTCGAAATGACCCGGCTCTGCGAAGCCCTCTGGAAGAAAGAACTCGTGAGCACCGAGGCGAGCGAGGCCATGCTCAAACACATGCGGGCCTGCGACGACAAGGACAAGTTCCCCCGATTCCTGCCGACGGGTACGAAAGTCGCGTTCAAAACGGGAAGCCTGAACGCCTCGAAGACCGCAGCGGGGATCATTGAATGCGGCAAGGGGCCGGTCGCCGTCTGTGTTCTGACCAATGAAAACGAAGACCAGCGCTGGGTGACCGACAACGCCGGCAACCGCCTCTGCGCCGAGGTCGCCCGCGTGGTCTTCGAGCATTTCAAAACTCCGAAAGCGACCCCCGCCACCGACGCTGCGAAAAAGGCCGGCTGAAACCTCGATGACGACATCATAAGGAAGCGACTCATGGGTTTTTTCGACACCGTCCGCCGCGTCCTGCACATCGACAATCACCCTGCGGCAGCCGTCGAGCACACCTGGGGGCTCGACGATCAAGAAACCGGACCCGGCGACGCCGCCGAGGCCGGGCTGTACGACCGCTCGCAGTGGCAAAAGAAGATGAAGCGGATCCTCGAAGGTCTCCCCGGGACGAAGCCCGAATGGGCCGATCTCAAGTCCGACGCCCGCGCCCTGAACCTCGACGCCGCGTGGGTGGCCAAGTCCGAACTCGCCGAGTTCACCCTCCTGGTCCGCCGCGCCGTCTCCGACCGCCATTTCACCGAGGAGGAGCACCGTAAGCTCGACCTCGCCCGCGACCTGATCGGCCTCCCCGAGGACCGCGCCGAGGCCGTTCTTCATGGAGTCGTGGCCGAGGCCGAGAAGTTCTTCGGGAAGAAAGTTGATGGGGCCTGAGCGACACGCGAACGCCCAACCTAAGCGGCCCGCACAGCGTGTCCGCTGTACACGTTGGTTAGGCCCGGAATCTTGATTTCCGGGTGCCACCGGTCCTACCCGACCAGTGCCTCTGGACCGCTGCGGAGATACACTGGTCGGATACGACCAGTGGCACGCAGAAATGGCTACCAGTGCCACCCCGCCGAGAGGTTAGGCGTGGCCCGCATCGCGCAGTTGGCCGGACCAAAACAGGATTTGCTCACGATCGGAGTCCAACCACATCGGGCTGCCACCCGGGTCGCGCTCGATGGCGAGGCGGACCAACCGACGACGGATCTCCTCTATCGCCTCATCGTGGTAGTGGGTGACTACGAGGTGGAACCACTCCTTTGGTCCCTCGACATCGCCGGCCAGCCGGTTAAGGAAGTCAGCAAACGCCAGACGCTGGGCTTCATTCCGCATTCTTCCCTCGCGGACCGGAAGGGTGCGGGAATCGGACGAGGATCACATCACCCCGAATCATGGCGTCTCTGGGGCATCATCATATTCGTCCATGTCCTCCCAACCCGCACGCTTGCCCACCTCCCATGCCGCGGTTTGGAGTTCCTCCCTCGTCCACGGGCTGTCGTCGTACTCGTCACCCTTGAGACGCGAGTATTCGTCAAGGCGGAGTAAGACGAACGTCTCTTTGGTCCGGGGATTGACGAGACGCGGCGGTATGGCTTCGGAATTCTCCAAAGCCTGGATTTGATTCTCGGTCAACTCGATCATGGCGACCTCCCTCATGGCCAGAGTACAACCATCACGTACGGCCGTCCACTGCCCCAAACTTGCAGGATCGTTCCTCGCTCATCGACGAATCGGACTCGCCTGTCGTCGAACCGGCTGTAGCGAGAGGCCGAAGGTCAGGAAGCGGTCCTCCTCATGAGAGTGATCGGGGTCGGAGTACGTCACGGCGAACGGGTCGCCGAAAGCAATTGCCGCCTCGGCGAATGCTAAAGCTCAGCAGCCGGGGCCGCGCGAGCGACGATCAATCCCAGAAAGCCTCCATTCGGCCCCGGTCTGCCGCGGCGATTGGTTCGGCGTGTGTTCCGGCTCTGGGACGCAGTCGCTCACTTCGTCACGACCTTCTCTGCCGCGTATCGATCAAGCCTGCTGGAGAGTGCGAAGAACGTGGGAGCCCACAGGCCTACAAAAATCCCGAAGCGCTCGCCGTGGGCGAGGTCCGGCTCCTTGGACAGAAACCAGATCAAGATGGACGCGATAACCGAGAAAAACCCCGCCACAAAGCAGATGCTGCTGAGGACACGCCACGTTGAACTTGACATCGTCTTCTCCTTTGAATGATTCGTCGTGAAAGAAGAGTGTAGGCGTTGTCAAAGACGACCGCTGAGATTTCTTGCCGCCGAACGACCAAGCTCAGCGGACCGGCCCGCCGAGAAGCGGTTTGATGATATCGGGACGTGCCGCGGCGGGCCGTGTCCGCTGCAGAGCGCGGTTAGGCGGGGTGCGCCAATGGATTCCGGCATCGTTCGCTCCAGTCCGCCGTGGAAGCCGAAAAAAGGTGTCGGCCGGACAAATCCTCAGACGATCGCCCTCCCCCCGGTACTCCGGCTCAGAGGGAGGGGTTTTTACAAAGTGAGACGAGGCATATAGTTGGCAAGACATCGCCACCATCGTAGAACAGGAGGTAGCTCGACTCTTGGTC
>JAYUFP010000340.1:0-6011 GCA_043738665.1 Isosphaeraceae bacterium | reverse complement strand
AGGAACGCTGCGATGGCACCATCATGCAAGCAGTGTCCAGCCCTTTCAGGGCGATAGCGAGCGGCTCCCGTTCGAGAACGGCTCTTTCGATTTCGTCACCTGCGCCAACAGCTTCCACCATTATCCCCACCAGGACCAGGCCGTCGCCGAGATGCACCGCGTGCTTCGCCCCGGCGGACGTCTTCTGCTGATCGACGGGTATCGTGACGGCCTCTGGGGTCGGTTCATTTACGATGTCTGCGTGACCCACCGCGAAGGGGCCGTCCACCACGCTTCTTCCCGACGATTTCGCGCACTCTTCACACAAGCCGGCCTGACTGCGATCACCCAACGCGTCTACCGAGGACTCGCCCCTTTCCTGCTCAACGAGGCGGTCGCCGCTGAACCGGTCTCGGCCATTCCCAGCCCCCACTTCCACGTCGCAACGGTGGTTCGTGAATCAACCCGCTGAGCCCTTATGCGCTTTCCAGTGCAAAGTTCTTCGCATCGTAAATCGATTTCCCGCCTGGAGATCGGTCGGAATCGGGGCTGTCGGAATGATTCGCGGAGACCTTACCGCGCGGGGAGGGATGTGGTATTCTTGCCCATCTTTCGCGGCGAGCGAGTCCCGGCGCGCGACGCGTCCATTACCTGGAGGTTTACCGACCTTCCCCGAAAGTAGGTGACGGCCGAAACTCTTTTCGGTAGTCTGTTTCGATTCTTGAAGTCCGGGGCGTCTGATCTGGCGGTTGCGAAGGCGGAGCGGCAGTGCTGGTACCCACAACGAGCGAACTGACTCTGGAACGCGCACTCGGCCGGGTTCGCGATCCGTTCGTCCTGACGTCCCGCGGTAACGAGTTGGAAGTGCGGGAGGTCGAACCCGGATTATTCCCCCAAGACTTCAAGGCGTACGTCCCGGCTTGCGGTCTCGAAGACCTGGGTGACCGCTCATTTTGCCGAGATCACGGCCTGACATACGCTTTCGTCTCGGGAGCGATGGCCAACGGGATCGGCTCGGTGGAAATCGCCGAGGCCATGGGCCGCGCGGGGATGCTCGGAATCTTCGGGGCAGCCGGATTAAGCCTGCCCACCGTCGAGGCCGCAATCCATCGCCTCGACAATTCGCTCGGCGCGGAAGGTCGCGCCTACGGATTCAACCTCATCCACAGCCCGAACGAAGCCGATCTCGAAGCCGCGGTCGCCGACCTCTACCTGCGCTGCGGGGTCAAACTCGTCGAGGCATCCGCCTACCTCGCACTCACCTTGCCGATCGTTCGCTATCGCCTTAAAGGCTTACGGCAAGACGAGAACGGCCAGGTCGTCGCGTCCCACCGGGTGATCGCCAAGGTCTCTCGCGTCGAGGTCGCCACCCGTTTTTTGTCTCCCGCACCCGCCAAGTTCGTCCGTGCATTACTTGACTCCGGTGACATCACGCCCGAACAGGCCGACCTCGCCGCGCATGTGCCGATGGCCGACGACATCACGGCCGAGGCCGACTCGGGCGGACACACCGATAACCAGCCGGCGATCGTCCTTTTGCCGACGATGGTTGCCCTTCGAGACCGCCTTGCGGCCGAGCATGGCTACGCCGATCCGCCAAGGATCGGCGCGGCCGGTGGAATCTCGACGCCCTGGTCCGCCGCGGGCGCCTTCGCGATGGGAGCGGCGTATCTGGTGGTCGGCTCGGTGAATCAAGGGTGCGTCGAGTCGGGGACTTCAAACCGGGTCCGGGCCCTGCTCGCCGATGCCAGGCAGGCTGACGTCGCCATGGCTCCCGCGGCGGACATGTTCGAGATGGGGGTCAAGGTTCAGGTTCTCAAGCGGGGAACGATGTTCGCCATGAGGGCGGCGAAGTTGTATGAGTACTATCGTACTTACGAAAGTCTCGACGCGATCCCCGACGCGGAGCGAACTTCGCTCGAAAAAACGATCTTCCGGCTTCCCCTCAACACGGTCTGGGACCAGACTCGCGATTTCTTCCGCGACCGCGACCCGAAGCAGGTCGAGCGGGCGGAACGCGACCCGAAACACAAGATGGCCCTGGTGTTCCGCTGGTACCTCGGGCTCGCGTCGCACTGGGCCAACGCCGGGGAGCCGACTCGGCCGGTGGACTATCAGATCTGGTGCGGCCCGGCGATGGCGGCGTTTAACGAATGGGTCAAAGGCTCTTTCCTGGAACGCCCGGAAAATCGTCGCGTGACGACCGTGGCGCTCAATATTCTCTATGGGGCCGCCGTGCTGGAGCGGGCGCGTTGCCTATCGGTCCAGGGAGTGACGCCTCCCCCCGCGGTCCTTCGCCTCCCCCCGCTGGAGGCTTCGGAGATCCTCGAAAGGGTAGGCCTTCCGCTCGAATCGTGACGCAGGAAATCGACCCGCCCCTGAAGACATCACACCTCCGAATCGACGACGAACAAGGGGAAGAGACTTGAATCCGGCTGACCCCACGCACCCGGTGCCGGTGGCGATCATTGGAATGGGCTGCCTTTTTCCCAAGGCGGAGAACCTCTCCGGCTTCTGGTCGAACATCCGCAACCGGGTGGACGCGATCGGGGATGTGCCCGAAACGCACTGGCGGCCCGAAGACTACTTCGACGCCGACCCCAAAGCACCCGACCGTACCTACGCCCGCCGCGGCGGCTTCCTCTCCCCAGTCGATTTCCCTCCGCTTGATTTCGGGATCGCCCCGAATAACCTCGACGCCACCGACACGACCCAGCTCCTGGGCCTGATGGTCGCGCGTCAGGCCCTTGAAGACGCCGGCTACGGCGAAGGGTCGACGAAGCCACTCGACCGCGGCCGCGTGAGCGTGATCCTCGGCGTCACCGGCACGCTCGAACTCGTGATCCCGCTCGGTGCGAGACTCGGCCACCCGATCTGGCGACGGGCGTTGAAGGCCTCGGGCGTCCCCGAATCGCAGGCGGAAGAGGTCGTCAAGCGGATCGCCGACTCGTACGTCGGATGGCAGGAGAATTCGTTTCCGGGTCTGCTCGGCAACGTCGCCGCGGGACGGATCGCCAACAGGCTGGACCTGGGCGGGACGAATTGCGTGATCGACGCCGCCTGCGCCAGCTCCGTCGGCGCGGTCAACCTCGCGCTCCTCGAACTCGCGGCGGGGCGCTGTGACCTCGCCCTCACCGGCGGGCTCGACACGTTCAACGACATATTCATGTACATGTGCTTCAGCAAGACGCCGGCGCTCTCCCCGACGGGAGACGCCCGACCGTTCGACGCCGGTTGCGACGGCACGATCCTGGGCGAAGGTCTGGGAGTGCTGGCCCTGAAGCGGCTTGACGACGCCAGGCGCGACGGCGACACGATTTACGCGGTGATCAAGTCGGTCGGCTCGTCGAGCGACGGCAAAGGGAACGCCGTCTACGCCCCGAGCGCCGTCGGCCAGTCGCGGGCGTTGAAGAACGCCTACAAGATCGCCGGCACGCCCGCCGACACGATCGAGCTCGTCGAGGCGCACGGAACCGGGACGAAGGTCGGCGACGCGACGGAACTGAAGGCGCTGACCGAAGTTTATCGCGAGTCGAACGCCGAAGGGACTTGGTGCGCCCTGGGCTCGGTGAAGTCGCAGATCGGCCACACGAAGGCCGCGGCGGGGGCCGCAGGCCTGATCAAGGCCGCGTTGGCGCTCCATCACAAGGTCTTACCGCCGACGATCAAGGTCGACCGCCCGCTCGACGGGCTGGCTCCCGGCCAGTCCCCGTTTTACGTCAACACCGAGGCCCGCCCGTGGCTCCCGCGGCCGGGCCACCCCCGCCGCGCCGCGGTGAGTGCCTTCGGCTTCGGCGGCAGCAATTACCACTGCGTTCTCGAAGAGGCTTCACCCATCAAGTCGGCAATCGACTGGGACGGGAACACGCAGATCCTCGCCTTCTCCGCGGACAGTCACGAGGCGGTGGTCGCGGCGATCAACGCGTTCCCGAGGGGTCTTGCGTGGGACGGCTTCCGAACGGAGGCCGCAAAAACCCGCGACCTCTTCCGCAACGACGTCTCGGACCGACTCACCCTGGTCGTGACTCGCGAGGACGACTACGGGTCGATACTCGACAAGGCGAACAATTCGTCGACGAAAAACGCTCGAAGAACGCCGGGCCGTGACCCTTTGTTCGTCGGGTCAGGACCCAAACCGGGCAAGCTCGCGATGCTCTTTCCCGGTCAAGGTTCGCAGTACGTCGGGATGCTCCGCGAGCTGGCCTGTCTGTTCCCGCAGGTTCAGGAGACACTCGCCGAGGCCGATGCGCCATCGACCTCAACCCATCGTTTGAGTGATAATATCTACCCATTCCCCGCGTTCAGCGATGCCGAAAGGTCGATTCAGGAAGACGCCCTCCGACAGACCGACGTCGCGCAGCCCGCCATCGGGTCGGTGAGCCTGGGCCTCTTTCACACGCTGGCCCACTTCGGGGTCAGGCCGGACACAGTGGCCGGGCACAGCTACGGCGAGCTGACCGCACTCTGCGCGGCGGGATGGATCGACCGATCGGCGTTCGCCACGCTTTCGCGGGAACGCGGCCGATTGATGGCCGCCGAAGCGCACGGCGGCGGCGGGGCGATGCTCGCGGTTCTGGCCCCGCTGGAGACGGTTGAGTCCGTCTTGAAAGAGCTTGCCCTGGATTTGGTCGTGGCGAACAAGAACGGGCCTCGGCAATTCGTACTTTCGGGCCGTGAGCCTGAGATCGCCCGGGCACGCGCCGCGTTCGAGTCGCGTAAGGTCAATGCTCGGCCGCTGGCCGTCTCGGCGGCGTTCCATAGTCCCGACGTCGCCGGGGCGAGTGAACCTTTCCTCGACGCCCTGAAGGCAGCCGCTTTCTCCCCGACGTCGATCGACGTCTACGCCAACAGCACGGCCGCCCCGTACCCGGCGGACGCGGAAAAAGCCCGCGCCTTGCTCGCGGCCCAGCTCGCGAGCCCCGTCGAATTCGTCGCCAAGATCGAGGCCATGAAAGACGCGGGAGTGCGATTCTTCCTCGAAGTCGGCCCCGACTCCAAGCTGACTGGGCTGGTCCGATCAATCCTCGAAGCCGATTCGGCGGAGACGGGGGAAACCTCCCCGGCCTTGGCCGCGGCCGTCGATTCGTCACGGGGGACGCGGTCGAACGTCCTCGACCTTGCCATCGCGCTCGCCGAACTGGCCGCGTTGGGATTTCCCGTGGATCTCACTCGCTGGGACGACGGCGCGGATCGACTCGCGCGACCGATCCGCAAGCCCGGCCTGACCGTGAAAGTGTCCGGGGCGAACGCTCGTCCACGTCCCTCCTCCGATGGCGACTCGGCCCCGACCCCGGTCAAGACCCCCGGGACCGTCCCCGCCACGCCAACGCCCTCTGCGATTAGCCCGCCCATGACACAGAAACCGCCTCGCCCGGCCGCGACACAACCCCATTCGAACGGCAACGGCGAGTCAAGGGTTGGACCCTCGACGAACGGAGCCGCGAAGAACGGAGGACACGCACAAAACGGCATTCCCGCCACCCCGGCGTTGCCCATGACACAGTTCGTTCCCATCGGCGACAACGACCCCGGAGTCATCTCAGAGGCCCTTCGGACCGCGCAGGAAAACCTTATCGCGCTGCATCGACTCGGCGAACAGACGGCCGAGCTTCATCGCCGGTTCCTCGAAGGGCAAGAGCGGTCGCATCGGACGTTCCAGAGCCTGCTCGAACAGCAACAACGACTCACCTACGCAAGTCTTGGGGGCAAGCTTGAGGCTCCGAGCCCGACCCCGACGCCTCAGGTCAGCGCTCGCCGCATGGAACCCTCTCCCGCGCCGGCGGTCACACGTCGGCAGACCAATGCCCCGGTTCCTGAACGTCCCAAGGTTCCCACCCCCGTTCCGTATGTCGCACCGGCCCCGGTCGCCCTTGCGCAGCCCCAACCGCTCGCCGCCAAGCCGGTCGCCGACACGAGCCGTTTTCAGCGAGAATTGCTCGAAGTCGTCGCCGAGAAGACCGGCTACCCCGCGGAGATGCTCGAACCGAACATGCGGCTCGACGCCGACCTCGGGATCGATTCGATCAAACGCG
>JAYUFP010000339.1:0-1891 GCA_043738665.1 Isosphaeraceae bacterium | reverse complement strand
CGGCCGACTATGTGGGTCAAGAGCCAGTTCGACTCTCGACCACCCCCGTGCTGGTCGGCGACGGCCTCCGCTCGCGACATGCGGTGTTCCGCACGTATCTTGTCGCCAACTCGGGGCCGCTGGGTTATGCGATGATGCCCGGTGGTCTGGCCCGGTTTTCAGGGTCCGACGACACCCTCGTCGTCTCGATGCAAAAAGGGGGCGGTAGCAAGGACGCCTGGGTGCTCTCGAATGAGCCGGTGCCGGAAGTCACGCTCTTGCCGACGACCGTGCTGCCCGTCGAGTTGAGCCGGGGCGGTGGTGACCTTCCCAGCCGCGCGGCCGACGACCTGTTCTGGCTCGGCCGGTACGTCGAACGCGCTGAGAGTATTGTCCGGCTGTTGCGAGCGATTCTCGTACGGATGACCGAACGCACGGGTCTGGTCGAGGCTCCCGACCTCCCCGTTCTGTTCCGTGCCCTGACCCAAATCACCAAACCCGACCCCGCCGGGAAACGCGAGGGGGTGGATAAGCGAGTCCCCGCCCCGGTCGATGAGCTTCTGTCGGTGCTCTTCGACGAGAACCGACCCGGAAGTCTCGCGGCCACGGTCGACTCGCTTCGTCGCGTCGCCGGGCGCGTGCGTGACCGGATCTCCACCGACATGTGGCGGATTCTGGTCACGCTCGATATCCGCCAGGGCGAAGTTCCCGACGGCGACCCCCGGCGCGCCTTGAGCGAAGTCCTCGACCTCCTCGACCGCCAGGTGATCACGCTGGCCGCCTTCAGCGGGATGATCGCCGAGGGGATGACCCGAGGGATGGGCTGGCGGTTCCTCGACATGGGCCGCCGCCTCGAACGCGCCTTGCAGACCCTGTGCCTGCTTCGCAAGACCCTCGAAACCGTCCAATCGCCCGAAGGCCCTTTGCTGGAAGCCCTTCTCGAAGTGGCCGACAGCGCGATGACCTACCGACGTCGCTACATGAGCGGAGTGCAAACCGCTCCCGTGCTCGACCTCTTGATCGCCGACGAGCAGAACCCGCGATCGGTGGCCTATCAACTGGTGACCGTCTCGGCAAGTTTGGATTCGTTGCCGCAAGTCGACGCCTTGCCTGGTCCTTCGGCCGAACAACGATTGATGGCCGCCGCGTTGGATCGTCTTCGCAATGCCGACCTTGACCGTCTGGCCCACATCGAACCCGCCGGAAAGCGTGCGGCGTTAGGGGAATTTCTCAAGGCGTTGGAGACCGAATTACCGTTTGTCTCCGAGATTATGACCCAGCATTATTTGACCCACCTGCGAGCGGCGCGGCAATACGCGGTATGGGGGGGATCGGGAGAGAATGCGCAGAGAGTGGTAGATCAATAGGGTCCGCAGTCAGAAGAGGATGATTCCATGGCAGGCCGAGCCGTCCATTTCGCACTGACGCCCGAAGATCAGGCGACACTGCTGGAGAATCCAGGTTCCGATAATGAAGACCTCCTTGAGGCGATCGGCGAAATCGAGGAGCGCTGGGACGAGGATTGGCTACTGGAGACCGACAAGGCGTGGGACGCCATTCATCGCTGCCTGACCGACGGAACGCTCGCATACGGCGAAACGCCACTCCACTTCGCCATTCTCGGCAAGGACAATCTCCACGATGGTGATGAGTATCTCATCAGCTATCTCTCTCCCGAGGAGGTCGCCGCATGCGCGGCCGCGATCAAGGACATCGATAAGACCTGGATGCGTGAGAAGTACGATGCCCTTGATGGAACCACGTATCAGGGCGTCATGTCCGACGAGGATTTCGACTACACCCTGCGAAATTTCGAAGAGTTGAAGGTGTTTTATCAGAAAGCCGCCGAGAACAGCCGCTCGATCGTTTTTACCGTGGATCAATAAATAAGTATGGCTTGCCAAAACCCAAC
>JAYUFP010000338.1:0-1894 GCA_043738665.1 Isosphaeraceae bacterium | reverse complement strand
AGTCGACCTTCACGAACGCTTCCACGTCGTGCTGAACCCAGTTTTCCCCGTTCACCTCTCGGTAATAACCCGAGTGAACCAACAGCACGAGCCGGACGTCGAGCTTGGCACCGCCGCGAGGGGTCGTGTAGTTCAGGTTGCAAAACATAATATGAAGCTTGGGAGAGCGGTAAACGTAGTCCCAGACCGCCGACGCCCCCGCGCCGTCGTTGCCTTCATAGCGGTTCGGGCCGGCCTGCCTGAGGGTGACGGGCGAGGCGCTGAGGTCTTGCCAGAGCGACAGGGTCACCGCCGGTTCGTTCAGCAAGGCCAGGTAAATCCGCGGATTACACGGAAACGTTTCCGCCGCTCCTTTGCGGTGGAAGGTGTGGTCGCGGATCACCTCGACCACGCCTTCGCGGAACGGCGGGGCGATCTTATCGAGCGGGACGACCTGGGAGGGGTCGATCGCGTTGGCGCTCGAGCTCAAGATCCCGGCAAGGGCGGGCGCATCGACGGATCGCGAGAAAGCGAGCGCCGCGAATCCCCCCACAACCACGATCCATCGTGTCCGCGGTCGACGCTTCATGATAACTCCGTGCCAACACGAACGCCCAAGAACCCGTTGGCCCGAGAGACTTCTCCCTCGCCGGACACAGGCCCCCTTGTCCTTCCTTCGGATCGGATTCTGCCCGCGGTTTCCTGACCTCCATCGGTCGAACGGGGCAATTTTCGGGGTCAAAGGCAAAACAGGAGATATGGCGAATGTAAACGGCGCACAAGAGCGTCACGACCTGGGAAAGGAGGTAATCTCTGCGGGCGACTGGGCCGTCGGTCGATTCGCCGCCTCACTTGAGGGAAATGCTCTTGTCGGGTTCCCGTTTCGCATTAGGATACCGTTGCGATGGACGGAACCGTGGTCATTGATCGACCCTTGCAAGGAGGCAACGATGGCAGCGCGTCGAAGAACGGGGCTCTGGATCGCCGGGTTTGTCGGAGTCGCGGCGGTGGCCGCCGGACTCTGTTTTGTGTTGTTGACCCGAGGAAATCGTCCCGGCAAGGTGACCGTCGCCTTCGACGAGTCGACCCCCATTTCCGCCTTGACCCAGCCCCTTCGGGAGAGCGACGCGCGGGCCCTGTCCGCCCTCTTCCGGAAGACCATCGTCAAGCCCGTCGCCAAGCTAACGGCGATGACCGACGCTGAGGGTTCCGAGTGGATCGAAGCCCTCAAGGCCTTGCGGACGGGATTCCCCAAGTTCAGCGGCTACGCCAAGTCGTCGGCGTTGACGGTCGTCGGCCGGGTCTTCCAGCGGTTCGGGGTGGAGGAAGCGCCGCAGTGCTGGACGGAGATCTGCGTCCCCGCGCACGACCTGTTCATCTCGGCCCTTGCCGACCCGGACCTGGACGTTCGCGTAACCGCCCTTGTCGAACTCGGCAAGCTCTGGAGTTGGGTTCCCGGTCCGCACATGCTGCCCGTCGAGGAAGACCTCGTTTCCAACTGGAAAGACAGCTTCAACACGCCGGTCGCGCGACGCCTCGCGGACCGGGAGCCGAGGGCGCGGGCGGCGGCGGTGGCTTGCCTAGGCTACAACCCGGTCACGCCGGTCGCCGCCCAGGCACTGGCTTATCTCGACGACCCGGCCTCGCCTGAGGTCCGCAAGCAGGTCTTGGTTTCGTTCGCGCGGCGGCCGTCGATCCTCAACGAGGATACGATCCTGAAGATGATGTATGACAAGGATCCCTCGATCCCGCCGGTCGCCGAGCTGATCCTTCAGACCCGGGGCCTCACGCAGGAGCAAATCAGCCTCGGAAGCATGATCTTCCACCCCAAGCCGGAGATCCGCGCGAGCCTGATCCCGCTCCTCAAAGAGCGGACCGACGTCGACCCGACCGTCTGGTTAACGCAGCTTTCCCG
>JAYUFP010000337.1:0-6029 GCA_043738665.1 Isosphaeraceae bacterium | reverse complement strand
GCCCGATCAACAGGCTCGCATTGTGTCCGCCGAACCCGAAGCTGTTCGACATGACGTGATCGACTTTCACCTCGCGGGCGACGTGGGGGATGTAGTCGAGGTCGCAGCCTTCGTCGGGGTTGTCGAGGTTGATCGTCGGCGGCAGGACTCCGCGTTGGATGGCGAGGGTGGAGATGATCAGCTCAATGCCGCCGGACGCTCCCAGGGTGTGACCAAGCTGGCTCTTGGTGCTGGAGACCATGAGCTTATAGGCCCGTTCCCCGAACACCGTCTTCATCGCCTTGGTCTCGGCAAGGTCGCCGAGGCCGGTGCTCGTGCCGTGGGCGTTGATGTAGCCGACGACTTCGGGCGGAAGGCCGGCGTCTTCCAGGCAGAGCTTCATGGCTCGGGCGGCACCGCGGCCTTCTTCATCGGGCGCCGTGATGTGCGAGCCGTCGGCCGACATCCCGTATCCGAGAACCTCGGCGTAGATCCGCGCGCCCCGCTTGAGGGCGATTTCTTCCGCTTCCAGGATCAGGATGCCCGCCCCTTCGGCGAGGACGAACCCGTCGCGGTCGCGGTCGAACGGGCGGCTGGCTCTTGTGGGGTCGTCATTACGGGTTGAGAGCGCCCGCATCGAGGCGAAGCCTCCCAACCCCATGTGGGTGATCGCGGCTTCGGAGCCGCCGGTCACCATGATGTCGGCCTGGCCGTACTGGATCAGCTTGAAGGCGTCGCCGATCGCGTTCGCGGCTGAGGCGCAGGCGGTGGCGATCGCCGAATTCGGCCCTTGCAGGCCCCAGCGGATCGACACCTGACCGCTCGCCGCGTTCACCATGAGCTTGGGGATGGTGAATGGACTGATCCGCGACGGCCCTTTGGTCATCATCGCGGTGTGCTGGGTCTCAAACTCGCTGAGACCGCCGATCCCCGAACCGATGTAAACCCCCGCAGCGTAGGGGGGATACGCCTTGAAGTCGATCCCCGAGTCCTCCACGGCCGAGATTGCCCCGGCCATGGCGAACTGCGCGAAGCGGTCGAGGTGGCGGGCTTCCTTGACTCCAAACCGGGCCACGGGATCCCATTTGTGGACTTGGCCGCCGAAATGGACCTTGAACTCGGTCGTGTCAAAGAGCGTCAACTCACCGACGCCGCTCTTGCCGGCGCAGAGTGCCGACCAGAAGCCGTCGAGAGTGTCGCCCAGGGCCGTGACCACCCCCATTCCGGTGATCACGACGCGGCGTGGCGTGCTGCGCATGATTCTTCTACTTCGTGTGTTCTTCGATATACGAGATGGCCTGGCCGACCGTCTGGATCTTCTCAGCCTCTTCGTCGGGGATCGTGATGTCGAATTCCTCTTCGAACTCCATCACGAGTTCCACGGTATCGAGCGAGTCGGCCCCGAGGTCGTTGACGAACGAGGTCTCCTTGGACACCTGGTCCTTCGCCACACCCATCTGCTCGCTGACGATCTCAATCACGCGTTCTTCCACGGACACGGGCGAACCTCCTCGTCTCGACTGGTCGGATCTGATTTGAGCTTCGTTTATCTCTGAAACAGCGGGAAAACCGCCGGGAATTCGCAACGACAACCGGCGGATTCCACCGCCCCGTCCGCGCTCGAACGATCCGGCGTTCCGGCCTGGTCGTGAAACAAGTCAATCCGCCACGAACCGACTCGGCTCGTGGTGAGATCGTCTTTGAAACTATCGACCACTTGACGCCGCGGCTTCAGACGCCTCGTCATGAGGCTACCGCAAAAGGACTTAGGCTAGCAATCTCGCTTCCGCTTGTCCACGGCACGCCGGCCGGACCTTGCCATCTTCCTTAAATTCCTCATAACCCGCCGATCAGGCCGTCATCCCGCCGTCCACCGCGATCACCTGACCGGTGATGTAACTCGCGCCGGGGCCGACGAGGTAGCAAACCAGGTCGGCGATGTCTTCCGGAGCGCCCAGTCGCTTCACGGGAATCCGCTCTTTCACTTCGGTTTTGATCTTATCGGGCAGGACGTCGGTCATGTCGGTCGTGATGAAGCCCGGGCAAACGACGTTCACCGTCACGCCACGACCGGCGATTTCCCTGGCGATCGTCTTTGAGAAGCCGATCACCCCCGCCTTACTGGCGGAATAATTGGCCTGGCCGGGGTTGCCCATCAAACCTGATACGCTACCGATGTTGACGATCCTGCCGTAACGGCCGCGCATCATAATCACGCCGACCGCCCGCGAGAAGAGAAAAGTCCCCTTGAGATTGGTGTTGATCACCTCGTCCCAGGCGTCGTCTTCCATTCTCAGGAAGAGGCCGTCGCGGGTCACACCCGCATTATTCACCAGGACGTGGATCTTGCCGAATTTCGCCTCCACCTCTTCGACGACCTTGTTGACCTCGGCCGAATCGGCGACGTTCGCGGCCCAGCCTTCGGCGGTGCCGCCGGCTTCCCGGATCGCTTGAAGGGTCGATTCCAGACCGGGCAAGGAGCGCGCCACGGCCGCGACCGTCGCCCCGCAGGACGCCAGCCGCAACGCGATCGCCTTGCCGATCCCGCGCGAGGCGCCGGTGATCAGCGCAACCTGTCCTGAGAGATCAACCTTGCAGCCGGAAGGGGCGGGGGCGTTGCTGGCCATTCTGTGTGCATCCTGTCCGCTTTTGGACTGCCCGAGGTGGGGAGGGTTGGGGAGGTTATAATCCCCCATCAGACACCCCATCAACCCCAAATGCCCGCATACTCCGGGCATCTTATTGACACGCCTACATCGCTTCCGGCGAAAAAGCCCCGGCTCTCCGAAATCTTACGGAGTCCGCGCGCGCCTTATCGGATCGCACTCGCTTTCGTCTGAACGGGTCCATGAAAGGCCGTCCTCCGCGCGCTTTTCGCACGCAGTTGACGCCACGATCGAAGGAGCGATCATGAATTCGGTTGTGGCGAGGCCCGATTTCGTAGTCATCGGCGCGATGAAGTGTGCGACCTCGACCCTCCACCACCAACTCTCCAGACAACCCGGGCTCTTTCTCTCGCAGCCCAAAGAGCCCAATTTTTTCAGCGACGACGACGTTTTTTCAAACGGACCCGCCTGGTACCGCGGCCTCTTCCGCGAGGCCGTCCCTGGAACCCTTCGGGGTGAGGCGAGTACGCATTATACCAAGCTGCCCTCTTACCCGAAGACCGTCAAGCGGATGACGGCTCTGTTCCCGGATCTGAAACTTCTCTATCTCATGCGACACCCGATGGCCCGTTTGATTTCACACTATCGCCATGATCGGAACGTCGGGGCGATTACCTGCGGAATCGAAGAGGCGGTGGAGGGTCATTCCCCGCTCCTCGACTCTGGGCGTTACGCTTATCAACTCACTCCTTACCTCGAAGCTTTCGGGCCGGATCAGATTCTCCCGATCTTTTTCGACAGGCTGGTGCATGCGCCGCGGGAGGAGGTCGAACGGATCGGCCGATTCCTTGGAGTTCCCGGAAAATTGACCTGGGACACGTCGCTGAAACCCCAGCACGTCACGAGCGACCGGCTGAAGCGAAGTCCGCTCCTCGAGGCACTCGTGCGTGCCCCTGTTCTGACCCCACTCAGACAGCGCCTCCTTCCGAAAGCGCTGAGCGAGCCCATCAAAGGGTTGCTCAAAGAGAATCCCGAGACGCCGGTGATCTCTCCAGAATTCGCGGAACGTCTGGCCGACGTCTTCGACGCCGATCTAGACCACCTGGGCGAGTGGCTCGGCATCGATCTCAATTGTGAGAACTTCTCGAACGCGACGCGCGACTCGGCAATCGAATGGAACGTGAAGGGCTGAGCACTCGCGTTCGTCTCAAGCCTTTTTCCGCTTCTTCTTCGTCCACTTGTCGGCCGAAGTGAAGAGCTTGCCGAGCGCAAGTTCGATGCCCGGCAATATTGGCGTTTGATACGTGGATTTTTCGGAAACCGTCTCGGCTTCCACGCCGACGTCAGGCCGTCGAAAGACGGTCATACCGCGCTGAAATCGGTCGATCACCCAGTACTCGCGAACTCCGAGTTCGAGGTATTCTCGCCGCTTCTCCTCGTAGTCCCGAACGCGGTCGCGAGTCGACTTCGCGACGAACTCGACGAGGATCGTCGGAATATCCTTCTCGGGATCGGGAGTGCGGCCGAGTCCTGCCCAGATCGCGCGGTCGGCGCGGCGGCGAGAGTCTTTCACGTTGATATAGAACTCGAAGAGCGTCTGATCGAGTGCCGATCCGCGAGGATGGTGATCTCGATAGCTCCTCAAAAGATATTCGAGTTCTCCGTTAGGATCTGTCTCGGCGGGCGTGGCGAACGGCGACACGATCAAGACTCCGTGGACCAGTTCATACCGATAGAGGTCGTCGTAGTCCGTGATCGCGTCGTACTCCTCGGGGGTCATCAGCATCCCGTTCGAGGAGCGATTGATCGTCGATTTTCGCGTTTTCCGCTGCGGGACTGTGGACATGAGTGGCCTCCGTCTCACTTCGATCAACGCGCCGGGACGGGCGTGCAAGGGGTTTTGCGGTCGATCCGCTTGAGAAGTGCGGTCAGGACCCGGCCGGGGCCGAGCTCGTAGAAGACCTCGAACCCGTCGGACAGCATCCGACGCATCGAATCCTCCCATCGCACCCCGGCGATCACCTGGGCGACGAGCGTCTTTCGAATGTCATCGACGTCGTCGTGAGGGAAGGCGTCCACGTTGGAGTACACGGGGATTCGGGGGACTCGCACCACCGCTTCCGAAAGGGCCTCCGCGAGTTGCTCGTCGGCAGGCCGCATCAGGTCCGAATGGAACGCACCCGCGACCGCGAGCGGGATCACTCGGGATGCCCCCAGTTCGGTGGCAGCCGCTTCGACGTGTTCGAGGGCCGATTTCTCGCCCGAGACCACGATATTGCCCGGTCCCAGGAGGTTGGCCTTCCAGAGCCTTCCGAACGGCGCGACCTTCTCGCAGAGGGCGTCGATCTTGGCCTCGTCGAGACCCAGGACGCTGGTCATCCCGCTGGGCGTCGCCAACGCCGCGGCCTGCATGGCCTGACCGCGCTTCCGGACGACCTTCAGGGCCGTCTCAAAGTCCAGAGTGCCTGCGAAGACGTGCGCCGTGTACTCGCCCAGGCTCAACCCAGCGGCACCGTCGCACGAATCCACGACCTCCGGGTTAGTCTTCTTGAACCCTTCGAGCGCCGCGAGACTGGCGACGAAAATCGCCGGCTGGCTGACGTCGGTGGCTTCGAGGGCGTCGGCAGGCCCTTCAAAACAGACTTTGCGAAGGTCAAAGCCAAGGATCTCGCCGGCGCGGTCGAAAAGCTCACGAACCTCGGGCAATGCCTGATCGAGTTCGCGGCCCATGCCGACGACTTGAGCCCCCTGACCCGGAAACAAGAAGGCGATCTTGGGCATGACGGAACAGGCTCCGGTTCGCGGTCGTTGTCACTCGGTCATCGGTCATCGGTCATCGGTCATCCGTCATCCGTCATCCGCCATCCGTCACGCCCCCTCCTCAACCTTCGGCGCGGCGGCGAGCTGTTCGACGATCGAGTCATTAATCTTGTCGTCGGCAAGCGTTCCGGCGACCCGCACGGCGTTTCGAATGGCGCGGTCCTTGGAAGAACCGTGGCAGATGATGCACGCCCCTCGAATCCCCAGCAACGGCCCGCCGCCGAATTCCTGGTACTCGAATCGCGCCTTCAATTCCCGCAACCGAGCGGCCACAACCCCTCCCGCCTCCGCGGGCAGGCTCGGCAGCAAGCGGGCCATTTCCTGCTTCAGCTCGGCAAAAAGGAACTCGACGGCCCCCTCCCCCGACTTCAACAGAACGTTACCCACGAACCCTTCGCAGACGACCACGCGGGCGTGCCCCTCGTAGATGTCGCGGCCTTCGACGTTCCCCACGAACCGGTTGGCGAGCTTGCTTTTGAGGAATAAGGCGCGGGTCCCGCGAGTGAGGTCGGTCCCTTTGTCCTCTTCGCTGCCGACGTTCAAGATCCCGATCTTGGGCGAATCGACCCCGAGAATCGCCTCCGCATACACCGCGCCCATCACCCCGTACTGATACAAATCCTC
>JAYUFP010000336.1:0-17363 GCA_043738665.1 Isosphaeraceae bacterium | reverse complement strand
CATTATTATTCTCGTCCAATTCCCAGGGCTGAAGCCCTGGGCTACTGACCGTCGCCCCTTCGGGGCTAAAAATCGAGGCTCTGTAACAGCTTACGGCTCATTCAACGGTATTGCCCCTAACCCCTCCTTCGCAAGGGGGGGAAAGTGACGCTACGAAAGCGGGATGAACACAAGACGACGTCAACGTCAACTTTTCATCAACCCAGGCTCGCCCTCCCGCTGTGAACGTCTCGTTCATGGCCGCGCCGAGTGTAACAAGCCGAACTCTGCTCACTCGCCTCGGGGTGGGTCGACTCTTACTCACCCTCGGTCTTCGCGACTGATGGAACGGAGAGTCGATTCACCCTTTCGCATTTCGAAGCCGTGGCCACGGCACATCGTGCATATTGCCGGGAGATACCTTGCATCTTGCACGATTCAATCCATACGGTTGGCCCGTTCACGTTTTCGTGATTCTTCCTTAGTGATGGTTCCGTCTGGACTTAAGACCATGAAAAAGGCCCTGGCATGGGCCTTGCTTCACTGAGTTGTGAGGTGAAAAAAGACGATGTTCAAAACGCTGCGAACCAAGCTTTTAGTCGGACTGGCACCGTTGTTGGCCATCATGGTCGGCCTGGGCGTGTGGGCCGTCGCGACTCTTGACCACCTCGGCGGGCGGATCGACGTGATTCTTCGCGAGAATTACCAGAGCGTCCTCGCCGCGGAAGGGATGAAAGAAGCGCTCGAACGCATGGATTCCGCCGCACAGTTCGCCGTGAACGGGAATGACGAGCGCGCCGTGCCTCAGTACAGGCGGAACCTGCCCCTTTTTCAAAAGAGTTTGGAAAAAGAACAGCGCAACGTCACCCTGGTCGAGCAAGGCGAACAAGTCCTTTCGGATCGGTTGACGGAAACGTATTCCAAATACGTGAACGAATGCGAAGAATTCTACAAACTCCCGTCGTCCTCGTCCGAAGTGCGGGGCAAGTTCTACTTCGCGAGGTTGTACCCGATCTTCCTCGACTTGAAGAACGACGCCGACCGAGTTCTTGAAATCAATCAGGCAAACATGATCGCCGAGGATAAGAAGGCCAGAGAGGCCGCCGCGAAATCTCGGCGAGTGATGGTGACCGCCCTCGTCGGCTCGGCGGTCGTCGCCACGACGCTTGCGATGATGCTCAGTCATTCCATTCTTGAGCCGATCCGTGCCGTGACCCTTGCGGCTCGTGCCGTGGCGCAAGGGGATCTCGATCAGGTCGTGCCCGCGACGACCCGCGACGAGATCGGCGAACTGGCCGTCACGTTCAACACCATGGCACGCACAATCCGCGAGTACCGGCAGGCCGGGACCGCCCGGCTTTTGAGGGCGCAGAAAACGGCGCAGGCCACGATCGATTCGATCCCCGACCCGGTGGTGGTCGTCGACCCCCTGGGCTCTGTCGAGCGGGCCAACCCGGCGGCTCGCCGGATTCTCGGGGTGATTCCCACCGGGGACGCGGCGGTGCCGTGGACGCCTCCGCCGCAGATCCGCGGTCCCCTCGGCGAAGTCCTTGCCGGCGGCGCCGACTACATGCCGACGGTACTCGATAACGCAATCTGCTTCCGGGATAACGGCCAGGAAAGGTTCTTTTTGCCGAGAGTGCTCTCGATCCGGGGAGACCACGACGGAACGCTGGGTGCGGCGGTCGTGCTCTCCGACGTGACCAAGTTCCGCCTAGTCGATCAGCTCAAGAACGACATGGTTTCGACGGTCAGCCACGAACTCAAAACTCCCATGACGGGTCTACAGATGGTCATCCACTTGTTGCTCGAAGAAGTGGTCGGCCCCTTGAACGCCAAACAGACCGAATTGCTGCTGAGTGCGCGGCAGGATTCCGATCGGCTTCTGGCGATGGTCAACGACCTGCTTGACCTGACGAGGATCGAACAGGGGCGCGTCACGCTCGCCCTCAAACCCGTGGCGCCGGCGGACCTGGTTTCCGAGGCGATCAGTCGTTATGAATCCAAAGCCAAGGACGTCGGCATCCATCTTCAACGCGAAGTGGCTTTCGGACTGCCGCCCGTGATGGCGGATACCGAGCGACTGAGTCACGTTTTCGACAACCTGATCGGCAACGCCATGGCGCAAACGACGCGCGGCGGCGAGATTGCCGTCGCCGCGGAGGTCATCGATCAATCCGTCAGGTTCTCGGTGAAAGACACCGGGGAAGGAATTCCTTCTGAGCATTTGTCGAGAGTCTTCGACCGGTTCTTCCAGGCACCGGGCTCGCGGTCGAGGTCGGGCGTGGGGCTCGGCCTGGCGATCGCCAAGGAGGTCGTGGTCGCCCACGGCGGAACGATCGACGTGACGAGTGAAAAGGGAGTGGGGACAACCTTCTCCTTCGATCTGCCGACACGCACGATCGAAAACCTCGCGGTTCTTGATTCCGGAGGATTGTCATGAGTGCGATTCATAGGATCTTGATCGTCGATGATGAACCGAATGTCCGCCTCGTCTTCCGGACCACGCTCGAATCGGCCGGCTATGAAACCGGGTCGGCGGAGAACGGCGCCGAGGCCCTGTCTCTGCTGAAGCAATCCCACTTTGATCTCGTGCTGCTCGACCTTCAGATGCCCGAAGAAGGGGGCATGAGCGTCCTTCACCGCCTGCGGGCGTCGGGGAATGACGTTCCCGTGGTGATCGTCACGGCTTATGGGACCGTGCCCGATGCCGTGGAGGCGATGAAACTGGGCGCGATCGATTTTCTCGGAAAGCCGCTCAGTCCGGCGGCGCTGAGGGACGTCGTCGAGGAGGTGGTCGCCCGGAACAAGCCGGCAGTCGGTTATGCGGATGACGTGAATGAACCGGCTCACGTCACCGCGGCGTCCCAGTTCACCAAGAATCTTGTCGGCGCGAAGCGTGCCCTGAATCGCCGGCTGTTCGAGGAGGCCGAGGTCTATCTCAAGCAGGCCCTGGGGCTCGACCCTGCCTCGGCCGGGGCTCACAACCTGATGGGAGTGCTCCACGAACTCCGCGACGAACACGACGACTCGTACCGCGAGTACAAAGCGGCGTTGAAAGCCGACCGGCATTTCGAGCCGGCAAAACATAACATGACCCGTTACTACGAACGCTTCACGTTCGGCCGCAGCGTTATCCCCGTCGACACGGGAGAGGGCTGAGGCCGGGGGCGATTCGGCACAAGGAACGGCCGACGGATTTCCGCTTGTCTGATGCTTGAAAAAACATGTCGTATTATATGTAAATACAAGCGATTATCTTTTGATCATTTGTGATTTGCCCGGCCATGCTGACGATCGCCCGGGTGACTGACCGGGTTGAACGCATTGTCCTTGACTATCGCGCCAAGGCCACCCCGCGGAAGCGGACCGCCTACAGTCAAACGTGGCTTCACGAACCGAATTCTCAGATGCCGAACATGACTCGGAACGGATGAATATCCGATGAATGCCCAACACCGCATCCTGATCGTCGAGGATGAACCGAACGTTCGCCTGGTTCTCCGGATGGCGTTGGAGTCCGCGGAACACGAAGTGAGCGAGGCGGCGGACGGGCTCTCCGCCCTGCTCTTTCTTGAGAAGTCTGACGCCGACGTCGTCCTTCTCGATCTCTTGATGCCGGAACTCGGTGGCATGGAGGTGCTCCGCCGGATCCGGGAGGCGGGCAACTGCGTCCCTGTGGTGATCGTCACCGCGCACGGCAGCATCCCCGACGCCGTTGCCGCGATGAGGCTCGGGGCGTTCGACTTCCTCGCGAAGCCAATGACCCCCGATGTGCTCCGTAATGTCGTCGCCGACGTTCTAAAACGGAAGGCATCCGCTCCCCCGAATGCGAAGGAGCCCGCGCATTCCGAGCCTTCAGTTGCGAGTGCGGCAACCGACCTCATGGCTCAAGCGAAATACGCGCTGAACCACCGCCGATTCGACCACGCCGAGAGTTTGCTGAGCCAAGCGATCGGTCGCAACCCCAAGGCGGCCGAGGCCCACTACCTGCTGGGAGTCCTCCACGAGTTGCGCGACAAGCCCGACGCGGCCTATGCCTCGTATCGGTCCGCCCTCAACGCCGACGCGGGCTTTGAACCCGCAAAGCTTCACCTGATGAAGTATTTCAAAGATCGAATCATGTGATCGATCGAGAAAGGAGAGAGAATGGCCTTCGCCACCTTCGCACTGGGTGTGTTCATCTTTGTCTTGTTCTTCGGCCTGGTCGTCGCCTGCGACCGGCTTTGAAGGCACCTTGATTTGAGAGGAGTCTGACGCGTGCTCTATCTGACCGCTTTTCTGGCCGTGGCCGCCCTGTTCTACCTCGGGTACGCCATGATCCGACCCGAGAACTTCTGAACCATCGGAGATCCCCTCGTGGACCTGTCCACCGCCTGGTTGCACCCCTTCTGGGCTTTCGCGCTGCCGATCGCGGCGTCTTTCCCCCTGGGGTGGTCGATGCACCGCTCGCTCGACCGTCCGGAAAATCAAAGCGGCAAAGGTTTTGATGCGATCGCCACGTTCCTCCGCCGCCTGATCGGCCGATCCAAGGCCGCCACGATGAGCTGGAAGCAGTACGCCGTTTCATTCCTGGCGTTCAACGCGGCCCTCTTCGTGATCACGTTCGGCCTGCTTTATTTCCAGCAGAGCCTTCCGTTGAACCCCGACGGAAAAGGCTCGCTGGGGGCGTTAGGGTACAAGGACGCCGCGGGCACGGACCACCCCGGGGCCGACACGACCGTCATCTTTAACACCGTCTGTTCCTTCGTGACGAACACGAATCTGCAACACTACTCCGGCGAGCAACACCTCTCGTATTTCAGCCAGATGGCGTGCATCGTCTGGATGATGTTCGTGACTCCCGCCGCAGGACTTGCCGTCATGCTTGCAACACTTCGGGGCTTGCGAGGTGACAAGCACATGGGCGACTTTTATCTCGATTTGATGCGGAGTCTGGTCTTCGTCCTGCTACCGGTGGCGCTTGTGATTGCCGTCTTGCTCGTCGCGGCGGGCGTGCCGATGACGTTCGAATCGTCCGTGGCGGCGAAGACGCTCGACGGCCTGGCGACCAAGTTTGAGACCCAGACCATCGCCCGCGGTCCCGTGGCCGCCTTGGTCGCGATCAAGCAGGCGGGGACCAACGGCGGCGGGTTTTTCGGCCCGAACAGCTCTCACCCTTTCGAGAACCCGAATCCGTGGAGCAACATGCTTTCGATCGTCGCGATCATGGTCCTGCCGATGGCTTCGGTCGTCATGGCGGGATATATGCTCAAGAACCGGAGGCATGCTCTGGTGATTTACGGAGTGATGCTCTCGTTCCTCCTGGTCGGGGCGGTCGTGGCGATCGACGCGGAGATGCGACCGAGTGCGGCGACCGCGGGGTTGCCCGTGGCCGTCGGCCCGAACATGGAGGGGAAGGAAGTCAGGTTCGGACCGGTCGCCTCGGCGACATGGGCCGCGATGACCACGGCCACGTCGAACGGCTCGGTCAATAGCATGCACGATAGCCTGAACCCGATCGCCGGGATGGTTCCCCTGGTCATGATGATGCTGAACGTCGTCTTCAGCGGCATCGGCGCAGGGTTCGAGAACATGCTGATGTACGTGATCGTGGCCGTCTTCCTCGCGGGCCTGATGGTGGGGCGGACTCCGGAGTATCTCGGCAAGAAGGTCGAGTCGAAAGAAGTCAAGCTGGCCATGATCGCCCTGTTGATCCATCCGCTCTTGATCTGTGCGGGCACGGGGCTTTTCGCGGCCACGGACTGGGGAACGAAGTCGGTCGCCAACCCCGGGGCGCATGGCTTCAGTGAGATCCTGTACGAATTCAGCTCCGCCGCTGCCAATAACGGTTCGGGGTTCGAAGGGCTGGGCGACAACAACCCCGCATGGAACATCGCCACGGGCTGCGTCTTGCTTCTGGGAAGATTTCCCGCGCTCCTATTGCCACTGGCCGTCGCCGGGTTTCTTTCGACGAAGAAACGAGTGCCCGAAACGACCGGTACGCTACGGACCGACACGTTGACATTCGCAGGGATGTTGCTTGGAACGGTGCTCCTGGTCGGTGCGCTTTCGTTCATGCCCGCGGTCGTGCTCGGGCCGGTGGCCGATCAACTGCTCGCGATCACTCCGTGATCATCATCGACTTCCTTCACATTCTCAATCGCGTTCGTAAGGAACGATATCCATGAGTCTCGATACCGAAGTCGGCCTTCCGCGGAGGGAAGCGACCGACGCCCAAGCCTTCAAGCTCCAACGCCGCGAAGCGCGCCATTTGAAATTGTTCGAGCCGCAGATCGTGCGGGCGGCGATCTGGCGTTCGGTCGTCATGCTGAACCCCCGCGTGATGATGAAGAACCCGGTGATGTTCCTCGTCGAAGTCGGCACGGTGCTCACCGCGATCGTCACTCTCGAATCGATCGTGAACCACGCGGCGACCGGCCTGATCGTCTATCAGGCGGCGCTCGCGCTTCTACTCTTGCTCACGGTGTTGTTCGCCAATTTCGCCGAAGCCCTGGCCGAAGCCCGTGGCAAGGCTCAGGCTGACAGCCTGCGGGCGACCCGGCAAGACACCCCTGCGTTCAAGATCGACCGCCTCGGTAGTTTCGATGGACGCATCGTCTCATCGACGTCACTAAGATCCGGCGATTACGTCGCCGTCGAGGCGGGTCAGGTCATTCCGACCGACGGTGAGGTCGTCGAAGGGGTCGCCGCCGTCGACGAGTCGGCCATTACCGGTGAGAGTGCGCCGGTGATCCGGGAGGCGGGCGGTGATCACTCCGGCGTGACCGGTGGCACCCGCGTCCTGTCCGACCGGATCGTGATCCAGGTCACCGCCGAGCCGGGAGAGAGTTTCCTCGACCGCATGATCGCCCTGGTCGAAGGGGCGAGTCGTCAAAAGACTCCCAACGAGATCGCGTTGACGATCGTGCTCGCCGCGTTCTCGATCATCTTCCTGATCGTGACGGCCACGCTTTACCCGATGGCCCGTTATTTCGGCCTCACGCTGGATATCCCCACGCTCATCGCTTTGCTCGTCTGCCTGATCCCGACCACGATCGGGGCCTTGCTTGCGGCGATCGGCATCGCCGGCATGAACCGGGCGTTGATGGCGAACATCATCGCCAAGAGTGGAAAGGCCGTGGAGCTTGCCGGTGACATCGACACACTCTTGCTCGACAAGACGGGTACGATCACGATTGGTAACCGCAGGGCGACCCAGTTCGTCCCGCTGGGCGACTTTTCAGCCCGTGATGTCGCGCGCGTAGCCGGACTTTCGTCGATGGCCGACCTGACTCCGGAGGGGAAGAGCATTCTCGACCTCGCCCGCCGGCAGGCGGCCATCGACGGCGTCGTCCCCTCGGGTTCGTCATTCGTCGAATTCACCGCCCAGACGCGAATGAGCGGGATCAATCTCCCGGGCGGAGACCGGCTCCGCAAAGGTGCCCCCGACACGATCGCCAAGTATGTGAAAGACCAGGGGGGGATGATTCCCGAGGGATATCAGGCCACGGTCGACACGATCGCCTCCGGCGGGATGACGCCGCTGTCCGTCGCCGAAAACGACCGACTTGTCGGTGTCATCAAACTCGAAGACATCCTCAAACCGGGAATTCGCGACCGCTTCGCCAGGCTTCGGCAGATGGGGCTTCGCGTTGTGATGGTTACCGGAGACAACCCGCTGACCGCGAAGGCGATCGCCAACCAGGCAGGCGTCGATGACTACATCGCTCAGGCCACGCCCGAAGCGAAGCTCGGCTACATCCGTAAGGAGCAGGCCGAAGGCAAGCTCGTGGCCATGATGGGCGACGGCACGAATGACGCCCCCGCGCTGGCGCAGGCGGATATCGGCGTCGCGATGAACTCGGGAACGCAGGCCGCGAAAGAGGCCGGCAACATGGTCGACCTCGATAGCGACCCGACGAAGCTCATCGAGGTCGTTGAAATCGGCAAGCAATTGTTGATGACTCGCGGGGCCTTGACGACCTTCTCGATCGCCAACGACCTGGCCAAGTATTTCGCGGTGATCCCCGCCATGTTCATCGTCACATTACCCGAGCTGAAGATCCTGGACGTGATGGGCCTGGCGACACAAGGCGGAGCTTACTCGGCCATTCTGTCAGCGGTGATCTTCAATGCGATCATCATTCCCTTGCTGATCCCGATCGCGCTCAAGGGGGTCAACTACCGGCCTGTCGGTGCCTCCGCGCTTTTGCGGCGAAACCTCCTCCATTACGGCCTCGGCGGCGTGATCGCCCCGTTCATCGGTATCAAGCTCATCGACCTGGCGATCGACCCGTTGCTGGCGGTCGTTGGGATCGTTTGAAGCCTTTTGTAGAATTCTCCAGGAGAAATCGTCATGGTCCGCGAAGCCGTTCAGGCGGCACTCGCCTGTGTGATCACGTTCATCGTCTGTGCGATCATTTACCCGGTCGCCGTCTGGGGAATGGCCCGCGCTGCCTTTCCCAAGGAGGCGGAAGGGAGCCTGATCCGTAACACGGAGGGCGTCGTGATCGGTTCCGAATTGATTGCACAGCCGTTCGCTTCGGACACCTATTTCCAACCGAGGCCGTCGGCGGTCGATTACAAAGCCGACGCGACCGGCGGCTCGAACCTGGGGACCAAGAACCCCGACCTCCGCAAAAAGGTGGTCGAGCGTGCGGAGGCCCTCAAAGCCACCAAAGAAAACCCCGCGCCACTGGACCTGATCTCGGCCTCGGGCGGCGGAATGGACCCGCACGTCAGCCGCGAGGCCGCGCTCTACCAGATCGCCCGCGTCTCCTCAGCACGAAAGATGTCGACCGAACAGGTGACGGCTTTGGTGGAGCGCCATGTCGAGACCTCCGGAGCCATCATCGGCGCACCCGCACGCGTGAACGTGCTCCGCCTGAATCTCGATCTCGACGCTGAAAAGCCCGCGGCACCGACGACCCCGATCGCCGTGAAGGACGCCCCGCCGACGCTCACCGAGGGAGTCGGCGCGATCCGCGGTCAGGTCCGAGAGATCTCCGAACAGATTCGGCGGCTTGGAGAAAAAATCGAGTCGAGCTCCCGGAGCGAAGCGGCGACCGAGAGGACTCGCGCCGGGATCGAGGCGATCGAACGTAAAATCACCGGACTCGTCGAAGAGACCCGAAAGATTGGGCGGGTTTCGGAGACTGTCGACGGCCTGGAAGGACGTGTGAAGTCCACCACGGACGCTTTAAACCGCCTCGATCAGGATCTACGCGATGCGACTACGGCGTTGAAGAGCCGGCCGGTCCAGTCCGCGGCGAGCACGCCCGTCCGAGGCACTCCCCGGCCGACCGCGGGTTCCAGGAATTGACCGCGATCCAATTGGAAGCACCGGAAAAACGCTTGAACCATGCCTGTCGACACCGACCGACCCAGCCCCGAGCAATTCCTCAACTTGATCCGCCGCCAGGAGCGAGGCAGGCTCAAGGTGTATCTGGGCTCGTCGGCCGGGGTGGGCAAGACTTACGCCATGCTCCGCGAAGGGCAACGGCTCAAGGAGCAAGGCGTCGACATCGCCATCGGGCTGATCGAGACCCATGGACGTGCCGAGACCGCCCAACAGATCGGCTCGCTGGAGGTGATCCCCCCGCGCGAGATCGAGTACCGCGGAGTGACCCTCCGCGAGATGGACCTGGACGCGATCTTGCAGAGGAGGCCGACGGTCTGTCTTATCGACGAACTCGCACACACCAACGCTCCGGGTAGCCGATACCCTAAGCGCTATCAAGACGTCGAGGAACTGCTGCGGGCGGGAATTCACGTCATCACAACGGTGAATGTTCAGCATTTAGAGAGCCTCTATGACGAAGTTGAACGCGTGACGGGGGTGAAGGTCAAAGAGCGTCTCCCCGACCGCGTGCTGGCCGAAGCCGATCAGATCGTCAATATCGACATATCCGCCGAAGACCTTCTAGACCGACTGAAAGGAGGAAAGGTCTATCCACCCGAGCGCGCCGAGCGGGCGTTGGAGAATTTCTTCACCCTCCCCAACCTGACCCGGCTCCGTGAAATCGCACTCACGGAACTGGCACACCTCATCGACCGCCGCACACGCCGGGCCGAGGCCGATCGCGCCCCGGCTTCAGCAACCGACCGGGTCATGGTCGGCCTCTCCAGCCTCAGTCCCAACGCCCCCGCGCTCTTGCGGCGCGCCTCTCGACTTGCAGATCGTCTCAGTGCCCCTTGGTATGCGGTATACATTCAAACCCCTTCCGAGGACGCGAACCGTGCCGACGCCGCGACCCTCCGGATGCTCTACAAGAATCTGGAGCTGGCCAAGCAGCTCGGCGGAACTCCCATGGAGTTCAAAGGACGCGACGTCGCCAGCACGATCCTGGCCTTCGCGCGGGAATACGGCATCAAGATCATCGTGATGGGAAAAAGCCGGCGCCTTTGGTACAAGCGGCTCTGGGGGGGCTCGGTCGTCGAGCGATTGATTCGCGACGCGGAAGGTATGGACGTTCTGATCGTAGACGTCTGATACGGCTCGGGAATCGCACCGGAGGACGCCGGCGTCGGCACATGTTGGAATGGGGATAGAGCTCAAACCCGTGAAGGGTGAGAGAGCGAGACGCTTGCGGAAAGGGTCGCCGGCCTGATCCAAGACGAGCATTTCGAGGAGCAATGTTTCGTTAAGTCGCTCGATGAAAAGTCGGTCGCGTTCGCCCATGCACGCAACCCCAGACTGGAAACCGGAGCGATCGTGCCGGCGGCCGTCGGGGACATCACGAAGTTGGATGTCAACGTCCTCAGCGTTCGGACCGGAATGACTACAGGCTTACTTCTCGGCCGGGCCAAAGACGCGGGTAAGCCGGTCGTCGCGTGGACCGTGGATGACCCCAAGACCATGGGAGAGTTGATCGGCGAGGGGGTCGACGGGATCATCACGAACGACCCCGCCGCCGCGATCGCCGTGCCTCGCGTGCGAGAAGGACTGCCGACGTGGCAGCGGGTGGTTCTTGGGTTCCGGAGTCGAGTAGCGGGTCGTTGAACTTCGCAACGCTCAGGGCTTGACGCGACGAAAAACTCGCAGTACCCGGTGGCTACCCGGCTTCGACGAGAACTCCGTCGGCCGGTCCGTGCCGAGTTCCGCGACGCACGATGTCAGCGTGTCGCCATCGAGTTTGTAGATTCCAAAGATTTGCTTGCCCTTGTGCGGCCCGAGGTCAAGCGTGTCATTCACCTGTTTCGGGTTCGTAGTCGGGTCGATCTCGAAGCGGACGTCCTTGGCGATCACGTCGTCCCCGAATGTGACGGTGTGGGTTTTCCCGGTGATCGCGACGCGGATTTGCTTTTCGCGTTCCTCAGGAGTGGGCACGCCGTCATTCAACGCCGAGACGAGCTGCCGGGTCCCTTGAAACCTTTCGAGTTCCTTCTTCGCAATGTTTTCATCTTTTTGCGCCCGGGCCGGGGTTTGGTGGACGACGATCAGGAGTACGAACAGAAACCCGCCCGTCAAACGTCGGGGCATCGAATGCTCCTTATAAATCAAAGAGACTTCATGACTGTTTTGGGATGATCCAGCATGAATCATGTGGAGTCATGCCGACGTGGGGGTAATAGGTCCGCGCCGCGGGGGCGGCGAGCAAGATGAGTGTTGTCTTGAGGCCGGCGGATTCGTGGGTTCGTTTGATGAGTTCCCGGCCAATGCCTTGACCTTGAAAGGCCTGGTCGACCGCCAGATCCGAAAGGTATGTGCAAAAACTGAAGTCCGTAAGCGCTCTCGAAACGCCGACGAGCAATCCGTCAACGCGAGCCGTCACGATCAAATCAGCATGCTTTAGCATGGCCCGGATGGTCTCGGCCTGGTCGACGGGACGACGCCCGGCGAGGGTGGAACGCACGAGCAGATCGACGAAATCGTCAGGCTCAAGCGCGGGCTCGATTCCGTAGACGATGTCCGACATTATTTTTCCCCAAAGGTAGTGACCACGGGCAGCCCGTCGTCCCCTTTTCGGACGACCGCGACGATCCTCGACCCGAACATCACGACCATGTCCTTGGAAGCGTAACCCGTCCCCGCGGTTCCGGCGAACCTCTTGCAAAGATGGGCGGAAACGCTTGAAAGGGTCGCATTCTCCGGCGCGGCGGTTGCGAACGTCGACAGGAATCCGTTTTCGTCATAGACACGGTAATGGCCGCGGCGGTACACCGAGGTCTCGTCGATCAGTCCGCCATCCCGCTCGGAGGGGACCAGGTCATAAGACATTGGGACCGGTCCTTCTCTCATGGCCGGAGGATCGTGGCGAACGACGTGAAAGCTCGTTGCTCCGAAGGTCTATTATATCATTGCTCGGAGGGAAGGCAGAGTCTTCCAACAACCGACTGAACCGGGCATCATGGTAAATCAGTGACGCGGTCCAAGGTTTTCATCCCGGAGGGATCATGCTCGCGATCGTATTCCTTGTAGGTACCGCGGTGGGCGTGGTCGATACCCCTGTCCCGACGCGCTGGTGGAACGACGCCGTCGAAGACTCACTGAAACGTGCGCCGGAGACGAAGGGGGCTTGGGAACAGACCCTCGCGATGGTTCCTCCCGAGCAACGGCCTGCCATGGCCTACTTGCTGGCGAACCTTCCGTTTCGAGACCTTGAAAAACTCCCTCCCGAGGCGCTTTTGGCCAACGTCGCGCTCGCCTATCAGGCCCGTGCCGAGGTCCCCTGGAGCAAGCAGGTTCCCGAAGAGATCTTTCTGGACGCCGTTTTGCCGCACGCCAGCCTGACCGAACCACGCGAATCCTCGCGCGGCGAGTTCCACGCGAAATACTTGCCGCTCGTCAAAGATTGCAAAACGCCGGGAGACGCCGCACAGCTTGTGAATCAACATCTCTTCAAGGATTACAAAGTAACTTACAATACTCGGCGCCTTCGCACGGATCAGAACTCAAAGGAATCGATCGCGCAGGGGATGGCGACCTGCACGGGCTTGTCGATCATGCTTGTCGAAGCGTGTCGCGCGGTGGGAGTACCCGCGAGGGTTGCGGGAATCGCCTCGTGGCCTGGTCGGGGCGGTAACCACACCTGGGTCGAAATCTGGGACAACGGGTGGCATTTCGCGGGAGCGGCGGAGCACGATCCGAAAGGGCTCGACCACGCCTGGTTCGTGGCGGACGCCTCCAAAGCAATCAGGGAATCCCCTCGAAACGCGATCTGGGCGTCGACCTACAAAACCACCGGCGCCGTGTTTCCGCTCGCCTGGAACGCTTCGGCCAAAGTCAACGGCGAGAACGTGACCGATCGCTACTCGGGCAGTCCGGCGAAGGCTTCGCATAAGCCACTGCTGATGGTGGAAGTCCGAAGGGGCGGGGAACGCGTGATCGCCGACGTTTCGGCACTCGATCGGGCGACGGGGTCCACTTTGCTCTCGGGCAAGAGTCTCGGCCCGCAGGCGGACATCAATCTGCACCTCTCCGGCCAGACGGCCCCGGGCGAATCCTTCCTTGTCGTTGCACGGTTGGACGGCGTTTACACCTGTCGCGAAGTGACGGTCAACGAGGACACCGTCGTCCGCCTCGACCTCGACAAGCCCGATCCCGAGAAGAACAGCGCCGCGATCAACGCTCTGCTGACCGACCGGTTCGGCGCGGATGCCGCGAAGCGCGACGTCGCGCGAAAGATCCTCTCGGAAGTTCCCTTTGACGACCAGGCCCGTGAACTGGCCCGGGAAGCCTACAAGGCGTCACCCCTTCATGATGGACTCCGGAAGGAGTACGAGGCGAAGACCGTCAAGACGAGCGACCGCGCCAGCCCCTACCTCTGGCGGCACGTCGGCGAGAAACCGAAAGACGGCTGGGCGCTCGTGATCGCGATGCACGGAGGCGGGAACGCTCCGAAAGCCGTCAATGACAGTCAGTGGAAGAGCATGTTCGAGCGATACTACAAGGACCATCCCGAAGCCGGAGGCTATGTTTACCTCTCGCTCCGCGCGCCGAACGATACTTGGAATGGATTCTACGACGACGCGATCTGTCCGATGATCGAGCGACTGATCCGTCAGTTCGTGCTTTTCGGCGACGTGGACTCCGACCGTGTTTACACGTTGGGGGCCTCGCACGGCGGTTACGGCGCGTTCGTGATCGGACCCAAGATCCCTGACCGATTCGCGGCGGTTCACGCCTCGGCCTCCGCGCCCACCGACGGCGAGACGTTCGGGGAAAACCTCCGCAACACCCGGTTCACGTTCATGGTCGGCGAGCGCGACACGGCCCATGGGCGGGCCGAGCGTTGCCTGTCATTCGCGAAAAAGGTGGAGGATTGGCGAGGGAAATTCGGCGGCTACGCGGGCGGCTTTGAATGGAGACCGGGGGTGGGCCATGCCGTCCCCGACCGTGACAAGGTCGCCGAGATGGTGAGGGAAGGCCGGCGCGACCCCTGGCCGAAACAGGTCGTCTGGGTCCAGTCGGATGACGTTCTGAAGCACTTCTATTGGGTCGAAGCGCCCAACGCCGTCGAAGGGGGTCGCGTGGAAGCCTCCGTCAAGGACAATACGATCACCGTCACCGCCGATAAACAGAAGGCACTGGCGTTCTGGCTCGATTCCTCGATCGTCGACCTGTCGAAGCCGGTGACTGTCACGGTCAACGGTGGCAAGGCTGAAACGTTCACTCCCAAGGCAAACCTGGAGACGTTCTGCGTCGGACTTGACGAGCGGGGCGACCCCCGGCTGTCGGCCCCGGCAAGGATGGAACTCGCGCTTGGAACCAAAGCGGATGCAACAACGGTGTCTCGGCTTCCTCGAGAAAACCTCCTGGTTTATCGAGGTTCAAAGAATGAGCCCGAGCCGGTGAAGACCGTTGACGACTGGAAGAAGCGTCGGGCCGAGATTTTGGACGGGATGCAGACGGTCATGGGCCGCCTCCCCGGCGTCGAGAAGCGTTGCCCTCTCGACATGAAGGTCGAGGAGGAAGTGGACTGCGGGAAGTATGTGCGAATGTCCATTACTTATGCGTCCGAGCCCGACAGTCGGGTTCCCGCCTACCTCTTGATCCCCAAGACGCTTCTCAAGAACGACGGCAAAACGGCCCCCGGCGTGCTCTGTTTGCACGGGACTGACAACACGGTGGGAAACGGGACTGTGGTGGGCTTGGGAACCCGAACCGACAGAAGTTATGCGAGCGAGTTGGCCGAGCGGGGTTATGTCGCGCTCGCGCCGAATTATCCCTTGCTGGCGAAGTATCAGCCCGACATCAAGGCCCTTGGCTGGCAAAGTGGCACCTTGAAGGCCGTGTGGGATAACACCCGCGGGCTCGATTTGCTCGATTCGCTGCCTTATGTGAAGCATGGCGCTTACGGCACGATCGGGCATTCGCTGGGGGGTCACAATTCGGTCTACACGGCGGTCTTCGATGATCGGCTCAAGGCCGTGGTGACGAGTTGCGGGCTCGATTCGTATCTCGACTATTACGGCGGCGACGAGAAAAACTGGCATCTCGAAAAAGGCTGGTGCCAGACGCGATACATGCGAAAACTCGCCGACTATCGGGGCCGCCTCGCGGACATCCCCTTCGACTTTCATGAGATGATCGGAGCGCTCGCGCCCCGGAGCGTCCTCATCATCGCCCCCTTGAAGGATGGCAATTTCCAGTGGGAGAGCGTCGACCGAATCGTCAAGGCCGCCCGACCGGTTTATTCGTTGTTCGGACACCCCGCCCGGCTCAAGGTCGAGCACCCCGATTGCGACCACGATTTCCCGGACGCGATGCGACAGCAAGCTTATGCCCTGTTTGACGCCGAATTGAAGTCCGACCGCGAACCCATAACGGGAAGACCATGATGATGAAGTCCTTCCGGCAAGCATTCCTGGCGCTCACGACTCTCTTACTCGCGAGCGGAGCGTGTCTTGCCGCACCCGGCAAACCCAACGTCGTGATCATCAACGCCGATGACCTCGGCTATGGCGACCTCGGATGTTTCGGCGGCAAGACCACCGTAACCCCGAACCTCGACCGCATGGCCGGACAGGGACGCAAGTTCACCAATTTTCACGCGGCTCAAGCGGTTTGCTCGGCGTCACGCACGGCGCTCTTGACCGGCTGTTACTCGAACCGTCTGGGAATCCACGGCGCTCTGGGTCCGAACGCGAACCACGGGATCTCCGATAAAGAAGTGACACTCGCCCAACTCTTGAAAAAACAAGAATATGCGACCGGGATGGCGGGCAAGTGGCACCTGGGGCACCGCGTGCCATTCCTCCCCACTCGACACGGATTCGACGAGTATCTTGGCCTCCCCTATTCGAACGACATGTGGCCCGAAAACCCGGAGGCGAAGAAGGGGACGTACCCTCCCTTGCACTTGATCGAGGGGGAATCGGCGGCCGACGCGGAGGTGACCCCCAAGGACCAGCCGCGCTTGACCGCGCTTTATACCGACCGGGCCGTCTCGTTCATCGAGAAGAACAAGAATAAGCCGTTCTTCTTCTACCTCGCCTACGCGATGCCGCACGTCCCGCTGTACGCAGGCGATGCGTTCCGGGGCAAGTCCGGGAAGGGCCTCTACGCCGACGTGATCATGGAGATCGACGCGTCCGTGGGCAAGATTCTCGACACGCTGGACGCCAACGGTCTCAAAAACGACACGCTGGTGATCTTTACCAGCGACAACGGCCCCTGGCTCAATTACGGCGAACACGCGGGGTCGAGCGGTCCACTCCGTGAGGGGAAAGGGACTTGCTGGGAAGGCGGCTTGCGCGTCCCTTGCGTGATGCGTTGGCCCGGGACGATCGCCGCGGGCTCCGTTTGCGACGAGTTCCTGATGACGATCGACGTCTTGCCGACCATCGCAGGGTTCGTCAATGCGAAATTGCCCGAACATCCGATTGACGGCCGAAACGTCGGGCCATTTCTGGTCGGAGATGTCGATGCAAGAAATCCTCACGACGCCTATTACCTTTACTACGAGGTGAATCAGCTCCAAGGGATCGTGAGCGGCGACGGACGCTGGAAGCTGATACTTCCCCACACGTACCGCACCCTCGGCGGCAGAGCCGGAGGACGTGATGGCGTCCCTGTGAAATATGAACAACGCAAGGTCGCTAAACCGGAATTATATGACCTCGCTCGCGACCGTTCCGAAACGACTGATGTCGCCGCGTTGGAGCCCAAAGTCGTGAAAATGCTGTTAACCTTCGCGGAGCGTGCCCGCGCCGACCTTGGGGACGCGCTTACTAAACGCGAAGGGACGGGACTTCGCGAACCCGGGCGGGTCGATGCGACGGCTCCTTGAATGGATCGGAGACCACTCCGAGGGTATGCCGTTTCCGGTAATGCGAAGCTCTCGCTACGCGGGAATCTCCAAAGAAACGCTTTGCAGGACCCTCGCGCTGAGCTGATGAAAAGTTGGGGTCGCCTAGGCTTTGTGTTCATCCCGAATGCGTCTCGCCCTTTTTCCCCC
>JAYUFP010000335.1:0-1899 GCA_043738665.1 Isosphaeraceae bacterium | reverse complement strand
CGCATGTTGAACGGTGAGTCGACCGCCGCCGACGGCCGGCCCGCACCAGAGTTCGATGCCCTTGCCGACGAGATGACCCGCCAACTCGCCCCCTCGGCCGACTTGACAGGTCTTCAGGCGTTGTGGCTGTACAGGATGGTTTTCACCGGACACCCGCTTCGCGAGCGGATGACGGTGTTCTGGCACAATCACTTCGCCACCTCGCAGGTGAAGGTCCAGAACTCCGCGCTCATGCAGCGCCAGAATGACTTGTTCCGGGCGTCGGCACTGGGCAATTTCAAGTCGCTACTGGGTGCGGTCGGCAAAGATCCGGCGATGCTCATCTGGCTTGACTCGACCGCGAACCGCAAGGCGCGTCCGAACGAGAACTATGCCCGTGAGGTGATGGAACTCTTTACTCTGGGACGCGGTCATTACACGGAAAAAGACATTCAGGAAGCCGCGCGGGCCTTCACGGGATGGTTTGTGACCCGCGACCAGTTTCAAGAAGTCGCCGCCCAGCACGACGGCGGAAAGAAGACGATCCTCGGGCACTCGGGGAGCTTCGGCGGCGACGACATCCCGGGGATTCTTCTGGAGCAGAAGGCCTGTGCGGAATTCCTTTGCGTCAAGCTTGTCCGGGCGTTTTTGTCCGATGTGGACGAGGTTTCCCCCGCGCTGATCGCGCCTCTCGCGAAAGCGTTCCGCGAATCCGGGTACGAGGTCGAGGTTCCGCTGGCGATGATCCTGAGATCCAACCTGTTCTTCGACGAGTCGATTCGCCGCCACCGGGTCAAGAGCCCCGTCGAATTCACGGTGGGGACACTTCGGGCGCTCGAGGTCGTGAAGCCCACGGTGCAGGCCAACGCGATCGCCGAGGCTTGCGGACGAATGGGGCAAGGGTTATTCGCGCCGCCGAGCGTCGCGGGGTGGGAGGGAGGCCCCTCCTGGGCGAACTCGACCGCCATGCTGACACGGACCAACTTCGCCCTGGCACTTTTGGGTTCCGACAACGCGGCACTCGGAAAAAGGCTCGATCCGGTTGCTCTCGCCGGGAGACATGGAGCAACCCGCCCACACGACCTCTCCCGATTTTACGCCGACCTCCTGGTTCAAGACGCCTTCGACCGCAAGGTCCGCGAAACGATTGAGTCCGCAGTGCGAAAGGCTCCCAGTCTCGCGGCCTCGGCACGCGAAGCGGCGACGCTGATGCTGACCGCGCCCGAGTACCAATTGGCGTGAAGCGGAGTTTTCCAACTCCAGTGCCCTTCCTGTTTCGAGGTAGAGAAGACAAATGACAGGGTGCCACGCGGTTCGTACTCGAACCCGTGCGTTATGTCGGGGCTTCGGGGCACGGGTTCGAGTACGAACCAGGTGGCACCCAACCTCCTTTATACTCAATTCATTCAAACGGAGATCCCTACATGCCCGCCAACCGCCGCGATTTCCTCCGCGCATCACTCGCCACCAGCACCCTGGTCTCGAGGGGAGCGGCGACGGTCCCGACGTTCTTGAGTCGGTCGGCCGAAGCGGCCGGGGCCGATCCGAAGAATAACGCCAACGACCGAATCCTCGTCGTGGTCCAGCTTCTCGGCGGGAATGATGGCCTGAATACAGTTGTTCCCTTCGGCCTTGACGGCTACTCACGAGGACGCCGCGCGCTGCGGCTCAACCCGAGTCAACTTCACAAGATCGACAAGGAAATCGGACTCCATCCGGGCATGGGAGGTATGGCCAAACTGCTCGAAGACGGCAAGCTCGCGGTGGTGCAGGGGGTGGGATATCCTAATCCCGACCGCTCGCATTTCCGTTCGATGGAGATCTGGGAATCGGCAAGGCTCGACTCCAAGGCGCTTGAGACCGGCTGGATCGGCCGCACGCTCGACACCTCGCCCGCGAAGCCCGGAGAGGACGTGAAGG
>JAYUFP010000334.1:0-6047 GCA_043738665.1 Isosphaeraceae bacterium | reverse complement strand
GAGCATGATGGAGGCGGCGCTGCACCACAAAAGGAAATTGCCGAAACCGCCCCGGCCGGCCCACCCCCTTTGCCCGGAGCGGGTTACGTTTGACGTTCACCTCGGTACGATGATGGGTCCGCTGAACGGGCTGTACCACTCCGCGGCGGCACTGTTTCAGGCCATGCCCGCCTGGCTGCGTTTCCTGGAGTCCCGGCGGCTGATCGACGCCAAAACACGCATTAAGGTTACGGCGGATTTGCTCCCCTTGCAGGCCACATTGCTGCGGATCTGGGAGCAGCACACCGAAGATCCGCTTCTGTATCTTCAAGGAAAAGAACGTCTGGCCTAGCCGTGGACTCTGAGCCGCGTTGACTCGCCCGTTCCGCGCATGAGATCGAGCCGTTGGCTCGCATACGGAATGGTGCCCAAAATGATTACCTGGGTTTGACCTCGCAGACGACATGGTCGAGGCACCTCACGGGCGGGTGCGGGTCGTCGAGGATTCACACGGGTGAGTTCGGGTCGCTGAGACGGTCGAACCACTCGGCCATGGCCGTCTTCAGGTGGGGCCGGGCGCATTCGCGAAATTCGGCGACTTTCGGCATGGGCTCGTGTCCCTGCGTTCGAGACGAGATCGAAGCACGGCCAGAGATGAGCAATCACGGTTTTAAACCGCCATTTCGCCGCGATCGCGCGCGTGAAATCGTTATCGCTTCAAGGATTCGCCCGCCGGACCAGGCCGATCGACCGGTTCACCGCGGTGAATCCCGGCTCCACGACGCTGGCGACGAAGGCGACGTCGAAGAGTTCGACCAGCGCGAGCGCCTGGTCGAGGTCGCGGGCGGCCTCTGCCTCGGTAATTTTCTGACGGGCCGCCAGTCGTCGTGCCACGACGGTCCGGGCTCGACTTGTGAAATCATGAATCGACTTCAGGTCGGCGGCGACGAAGTGGGTCGCGTCGGGGAAAAGCTCCTCGCGAAACCGCGTGAAGACGCGGCCCGACGCCGGGTCGTTCTGCGCGACCAACGCCCGGGAAACGGCCCCCGTCGAGGTCCCCAGAATTAAGCGGCCCTCCGCGAGGGCAAAGGCGTAAGGCGTTTTGAGGCTCAGGGCCACGACGTCGGAACCCTCGACCGGTTTCGACTGGATGGTTGCTTCACCGGCGTTGTTCTTGGGGTCGAAAACGTGCGCGGCGAGGACGGTTCGGAGGCCGTTGGCGACCGCCGCGCCGGCCTTGATTCCCGACGGGTCGCGGGCGAATTCCAGGGCGACCACCAGGGGAAGCTTGCCTTCGCGGTCCTTGGCGTCGGGCCGTTCGAGGTAGGCGACCAGTCCCGGCCCGAAGTGCGCGACCACCTCTTCCCGGACGTTCAGACCCAGCATCACGCCTTTGAGGGCCTCGAAGAGTGTCGCGAGTCTTCCGCGGTCGGCGGGGCCGACGAGTCCCACGACCGTGTCGAGGATCGCCACAGGGTCGACCGAGCCACCCGCCGCGATCAGGGCCGTCGCGGGGATTCGCTGGAGGACTGCGTCCGGGGTCGGCCGCCTGGCACCCCAGCGCTTCATCCCCGGGGTGAGTTTCTCGTTGTCGAAGACCTCTCTGGTCTGAAAGATCAGCCCATCACGCCAGGAGACCGAAGCCCCTGCGTAGCGTAAGGCGCTCACATATTGACTCACCAGCGCGAACACTCGCTCGTCCCCGGGCTTCGGGTTCGAGACCGACGAGGCGAGGATCTTGGCCGCGAACCGGGGGTCGACGTATAGGGCCGCGATCGCACGGCCGGGCAGGCCGTCCCGGACCGCGCGGAACGTCGGCTCATCAGAAAGGCTTTGCGCCTTGCCTGCCTGACGGTCGATGGTCCCTTGGATCAACGCTTCGGAGTTCGACCAGGCGAACACATGATCATCGAGCGAGGCGTAGAATTCCTCCTCGCGGCCCCCTTGAGGCGCCTCGCGGACGTGGTAAGTCACGCCCCGGTGAGTCCGTTCGGCTACGCGGCGGAGTTCGCCTCGGGCCATTTTTGCCGAGTTCACGCGGTCCAAGATACGGTCGAGGAGTTCGCGGTTGGGGATCCGGACGAGCAAAATCCCCCGCGCCTCCTCCGTACGCCCGCCGGGCGGGACGTGAAGGGCTAGCACGAACGCCTCACCCAGGAGGTCGTCGCGGATCACGCCGATTTTTTCGCCGAGCGTCTGTTCGACCTTCTCGACCGCGTCATGAATCCCCTGGAACCGGCCGGCACGGAGCCACTCCTTGACGACGGGAAGGCGGCAGATGCCGGCGTAAAGAGGGGACTCGCGGACGTCGCGGAACGTCCCCTTCAGGTTTTCGACGGCGAGCGTGGCCCCGGAATCCCCCGGGACGAGGCGCAAGAGCGGGTCGGCCAGGCCTGCGCCGAGGGTGGGCAGGACCGCAAGGGAAAGCCAGACGGCAAGGAATGCTGCCAGACGGCGAGTTTCGATCGAGAATTGCGACTGCTTAACCATCGGTCGTCCGCCCTCGGTCGTTGATCATTCATCATGCCCCGCGAGGGGAAGGGGTCGCGGGCTTGGCTCGTCCGGCGTCCGGCCCGATCAGGAACCCGAAGGCATGCCGAGCCGAGCCTTCCAGCGGACGGACCCCGGCGTTGAGCCTGTCTCCGACGCGTTGCAGCGCCCGGGTCGCGGGGGCGACGTCGACCGAGAATTCCAGAGAACCCGACGGCACGGAATCCGAAAGTTCGGCCGAAGCCAGTTCGTAGCCGACCCTTGCGGCGGGCGCAGAGGCTTCCCTGGCGAAAGCCAGCGTCGTGGAACTGGCGACGGCCAGGGCGTCGGTCAGCGCGACCGGGGGTATCACCTCCCTCTCGATCTGAACCACGTCGTTTCGGGGCTCTTCATGGCCGCCCTCCCTGGACCGAAAGCCGAGCGTGACCGCGACGAGGAATACCGCCGCGGCCGTCAGGGTCGCAAGGATTCGATGGAACGGGGCAATTCCGCCGATGACAACGGTTTCCGGCTCCGCGTGCGCGGCGAGGACCCGTTCGGCAAACCCAGGTGACACGACGGGCAGGCGCGCAAGCGCCCGAAGTCCCTGGCTCAAGACAAGATATCGCGAATGCACGCTCGCGCATTGAGGGCAGAGGGAGGCGTGATCATCGACGGCCTTCATCCGCGCGGAGGCGTCCGCGCCCCGGCCTCGGTCGTCGAGGCATTCGTTCCAGGTTCGTTCGAAGTCCTTGCAATTCATCATGATAGGAAACTCCGCGACGGGCCTGTTGTTCGGAAGTTCTGGCCCATCGTCAGCAACGAACGCCACGACGGCTGAGGTCTTCGGCGAGTTCGGCACGCGCCCGGTGGAGCCATGTCTTCACGGTGCCGACCGGGCGGTTGGCGGCATCGGCGATCTCTTCGTAAGCCAGACTCTGCTCGTGAAAGAGGGTAAAAACCAGGCGATATTCGGGCCGAAGGCGGGCGACGGCACGGTCGATTTCTCCGGCGAGGTCGTCCGGGTCGCTGAGTCCGGGGCGGTGGTCGACCTGATCGTCGATCGTCGCGACCAGGCCGGGTCTTCTGGCCCGTTTCACCAGGGCGGTCCGGCAGCGGTTGGCCGCGATGCCGAGCAGCCAGGGGCGGAGCGGACGTTCACCTTCGAAACTTGAAAGACCTCTCAAGGCGCGGACGAACGATTCTTGCATCACGTCCTCGGCGTCCTGCCGGTGGCTCATCATCCGCAGGCAAAGCGCGAACACGACCGCCTGAAACCGCTCGATCAGGAGGCGAGGGGCATGAGGCTCTCCGGCCCGGAGCGCATCGACCAACGCTCGGTCTTCCATCGGCACCACGCCTTCGCCCACCCGCCAACGGCGGCCGACACCCGTGTCAGTCGTTCAGGGTTACCTCACGACGAGGAACCCCGTTTCAAGATTCGTCCGCCGGGCGGGATTCTTGAGGTTGGCGTCGGATAACCCGGGACGCAAGGCCTAAACAACGACGGCGGCCGCGCTCCTTTTTTTGGAAGCGCGGCCGCCGCCGTGATTTCGGGTCGGAAATCTCGTCGCAGACGTTAATTTCGGAACTCGACAGGGGCCGAAAGCTCGGTCAACTCGTCCGCGGTGAGATCCTCGAAGTTACGACCCGCGTCGTCCAAACTGTCTTGAAGCCGAAGGGCGATCATGTGGAGCTCGGGCGAATCGATCCGCCAGGCGATCTCCGCCAACTCCATCGGGCTCAACTCCGCGAGCCTGACGCCGAGCCGGTCGAGTTCGGATTCGAGACGGAGCATCGTCTCGAGCATCTCGGCGTGGGTCTCGGCCGAACCTCCCACCAGAAGGCACTCCTCTCCGGTGCTGAGGCGCTGATGGCTATCCATGCTGTCCAGGCCGAACCCGATGATCGCGGCCTTGAGCTTGCGCGGTCCGCCTGAGGGTTGCGTCGTCATCGTCATCTCGAGGAGGGCCTTTCGCGAAGTGGAATGCCGATTCAAAGGGCGTGGCGAGCGGTCCCGGCAGGCGTTTCATCCCGCCGAGCGTCTCACCACGCGACTTCTTATCGGCTTCCCGGTCGCGAACAAACAGGGACGAAACCGAGAATCACCCTCCCCTTTTCCGGCCCCCCCCGCAAGCGTCTTACGACCCGCTCAGGCATTCCTTGGCGGTCTCCCTCGCCACCTTATAGGCCAGGCGCACGGTGATCGCCCGGGCGGAGAGCTGGTCCTCACTGAACAGACGCCCCTCGCTCGGCGGGAGCCCCGCAAGGGAAATGGTTAACGGCAATAAATCGAGAAACTGCCGGTACTTCTGTGCCAGGTCGCTGCTCGTGCTCGCTTGTTCGGCCACGGGAAAGACTCCTCGACGCCATAAAAAAGGGGCCGGACCGGCACCGGAGTGGCCCGTCTTGATCGGAAAAAACGCCCGGCACAGGCCCCTTCGAATTCCGGCCCCGAGAACGTTCGGGTCCGCCACGCCTTGAACTTAGCGATGGCGAAGCCACCCGGCAAGCGAATTCACCGCGGCGAAAAGGGGTCAGGTACCGTTTACGCCAATCAGCGGGATACGGTAGCCACAACATTTCCGGGAATCCATGAAAAAGCGGTTTCTGCCACCTTTGTTCCGATCTCACTGAAACTGTCCGGGACTTGTCCGCCCAGGTGAGAACGTCCCTCCCCGAATCTACTTGCCGCCAACATCCTTACCCTCCGACGTCAGCCGCCGGCCCGCCTCTTGCAGGAACCGGCCCATCGTGCTGAAGAGCGTCCCGGTGGCGTACTGGGAGGCGGCCAGGCCGGCTTGCAGCGACTCTTTGCCCATGCCTTTGGGGTCTTGAATCACCGCGTCGATCGCCGACTTGACCGCGGGCAACATCCGGTCGCGTGCCTGCTCGGCGTGCTCCAGAAGGCTGCTGAGCCCTGCGGAGGCTACGCTCTTTGTCTTGGAAGCCGCGTCGGAGACGGTCTGAACGTATAACGATGTCAGGGACGTCAAATCATCCTTGATCTTGTGGAGGTCTTCCGCGGCGAACTGCTTCCCCTGGGCCCGGGCCTCCTCGACCGCCATCTTGGCGGACATCGCGGCGCGGGAGAGCCCGTCGCCGACGCCGTCGATCACCTGGCGGAGGGTTCCGTCGGCCGGAACGCTCGAGATCCCCTTGTTCAACGATTGAGTCGCGGCATCGACCACGGAGCGCGCCAGGGCGAGCAAGCCCTCGCCGCTCTGCTGGGCGGCGTGCGACGCTTCGGCCACGAGGGCCGTCACCCGGCCGCGGACGTCCCGCCCTTCGGTCACGATCGCCTCGACCTTGTCGCGGACTTCCGATTCAGCGGAATTCGGTGTTTCACTCATGGCAGCCTCGCGGGAAGGTGTTTGATTCAACTCACTCTCATTTTCCCCCCGATCCGGGGAACCCACAAGAGCGGAGCGATCATCGTCCCCGCGAGGCGCTTGCCGCCGTCGTGATGACTCGCGGACTCCGGATGACCAATGGCCAATGGCCAAAAAAACAGGCCTCGACTCCCTCGGTTATCAGTCATCGGTCATCGGGGTCGTGACCCACGCAAACTTGAAGGTCTGACAATGAGGGACTTTTCG
>JAYUFP010000333.1:0-1906 GCA_043738665.1 Isosphaeraceae bacterium | reverse complement strand
CCACGCCGCGACCGCCTTCGCATCCGGAGAAAACGCCAACCCAACGGCCGGAAATGCGATCCTGGGCAGAAGGAGCCCCGACGCCGCTTCCCATATGAGGATATTTCGATCCTCCCGGCGTTGTTCGACCGCCGCGCCGAGATACGTTGCCTCGGGAGAGAGTGCTTGGCTGACGACATCTGCCTGAACAGGTAAGTCGAAGAATCGATTTTCTTGCTTAGAGCCGTCCCAGAGTCGGAGTGCATTCACACCCGTTGCCGGGTTTTTGGTCACATCGAGTTGCAGCGGAACACCCTCAGCGTTGAACGCAAAAGGCCCATCCATCACCGGACCCTGGTTTTCGACAAGATCATCGGTTTCATCCCAACTCCGCAGTTTTTCTCCAGCGACTCCTATCCATAATTTATTACTCTTAGAATTAAATAGTAATGATGACGCTTGAACGTTTACCTGTTTGACGGCGCGTGCGTCAAGCCCCATCAGCGTGGCGGCGGCCTGAGCCTGGAGAGAACCACGGTCGGGCGGATTCACTCTCGCGGACTGACGGACCAGACCCCAGGCGGCGTCCGACCAGCCGTTGTAGTGATCCGTCATACGAAGGTGCAGGAGTCGCTGCATTAAGGATTCGTATCGACTCTCCCGTTCCGCCTGAGTAGCTCGGACCGCCTGCCAGGTGCTTGCGGTCGTTCCCGTGACAAGGGCAATAAACACGAAGCCAACCGCCGTCAGGACCGCCCGATTGCGCCGAACGAGCTTCCGGATGTGATACAGCCGCGACGGCGGGCAGGCCTCCACCGGCTGGTTGGTCAGGTGCCGCATCACGTCGTCGCCGAAGTCGTTGGCGGTCTCGTAACGACGCGTCCGGTCCTTCTCCAGCGCCTTCATCACGATCCAGTCCAACTCGCCGCGTACGGCATGGCTCAGCTTCCGTGAGTCCGCCTGACGGTTGATCGAGACGGTCGATAATGTCGCACCGAGCTCGCTCAGTCGCGTGCTGGGGGTCGGGGGCTCGTCCTCGCGGAGAATCCTCTGGACTTCACCGATCGCGGCTTTGCGGAATGTCTCGCCGTCGAACGGGGTCGAGCCGGTCAGAAGCTCGTAGAGCAAGACCCCCAGGCTGTAGATGTCGCTCCGCGTGTCGACGTCGATCCCCGACATCCCCGCCTGCTCGGGGCTCATGTACAATGGTGTCCCGATAATCTGCGCGAAATTTGTGACGAGCGTCCGGTCGGAGATCGACTCACCGGTCGCCTTGGCGACGCCGAAGTCGATGACCTTGGGCACGGCGACCCCGTCGATCACCGTGACCATCACGTTCGAGGGCTTCAGGTCGCGATGGATGATCCCCTTCTGGTGCGCGTGCTGCACTGCACGGCAGACCAGGACGAAGAGCGCCAACCGCTCGGCGATCGAAAGCCGTTCGTGGTCGCAGTATTCCGTGATCGGGATGCCGCGGACGAGTTCCATGACGAAGTAGGGGCGGCCGGAATCCGTGGCGCCGCCGTCGTAGACCTTGGCGATGTTGGGGTGGTCCATCATCGCCAGGGCCTGACGTTCGGCCTCGAACCGGGCGACGACTTGCTTGGAGTCCATGCCGGGCTTGATGATCTTGAGGGCGACCCTGCGGCGGACGGGCTGGGTCTGCTCGGCCATGTACACGACACCCATGCCGCCTTCGCCGATCACCTCCAGAAGCTTGTAAGGGCCGATGACCGCGCCGGGGCACTCGGGGGGGCGAGCGTCGCCGGCGGCGGTCACTGTGGCGGGGGGGTTCAGGACCGGCGACTCCAGGAAGCTCGTCTCATGCTCGTGGATTTGGAGTAAGGCGTCGAGCCTCCCTCGCAGCCCGTGATCATCGCCGCAGACCTGTCGCAAGTAGGCCGCGCGGTCTTCCCCGGAGGTGATC
>JAYUFP010000332.1:0-6088 GCA_043738665.1 Isosphaeraceae bacterium | reverse complement strand
AAGTCCTCGCCGTAATAGACGATCTCCCATTCCATCCGGGGATGTTAACAAATCCGTTAACCCGCCGTCGAGCCGAAATTCGGCGGGTGGCTGTCTCGGCCCCGGCCACCCGCCGCCTGTCGCCGTTGGGCATCTTCGACGATCTTGCGAATATCGAAGGCGAACTTAGCCGCGAGTTGCTCGCGAATCGCTCGAACTTCCTCGACAATCGGATCTTGAAACATTGGCTAACTCCCCATCAACTCCTCCGGTGTGCAGATCACCGGACATGAGAACCCATTTCGCACGCAAATCGCTTGGACCGTTTTGATGATCATCGCATTGGCAATGTGAGAACAATTCCATGTCAGCAGATATTCTATGCCATGAACCGCGCTGACGGCAATGTGGGCTGCGTCTCGGGCAGCCTTGGCCGGAATCACTCCCGATTGAAGCAGGGCCGACGCCAGTTGGAGAACGGGCTCCGTGATATCAAGGAGCGGAAGCGGCTTGAGCACCTCCATACGCTCCCGAGCAGCGTCCGCATCGCCGGCAACAGCTTCATCCAAAACGAATTGCGAGATGTGGAACGAGTGTCAGTTCTATTTTAGATCACAAAAAATAGAACGGACACCAGGTTTCCACCCGGGGCTTGACGTCAGCGGGTTCATAGAAGGCCAGAATTCAGTACACTTGGTCGTGTGTGCCCAAAGCCGGGAGGTAGGATCGCCTCCGTCCCGTCTTGCTGCGTGTACTCGAACACCACGCGTAGGTCGGAGCCGGCGCTGCATGCCCGGCAACCCGCGAGCGGACCTCGCGACTTGTGTGTCCGCAGGGACGGATGCGATGCATCAGCCGACAATTGCTCTAGCGTCGCTTCGATCGACGGTGCCACTCCCGTCCGCGACTTCAGCCAGGCCCGGAGGTCGCGTGCGAACGCCGGTGTGCGTAGCGGGAGGCGTCTCAAGATTGGGCTTCTCGCACCAATTCCGCCGCCGTCATCGCTCGGCATTCGCCGGCGGTGAACTCGCGCCGGGCTTGAGCCACCGCCGACGCCACACGTTCCCGCCCCCTCTCGGAGAGGCGGCGGCTCAGGACCGCCACCAACTCGGCCTGGGCGTCGGCGTCGAGTTGCTCGGCGGCGTCGAGGACATCGGCGAAAACGATCGACTGGCTCATGGTGAACTCCCCCGACGGACGGGAACGCTCAGATGCTACTCGGTGACAACAACGCGGGCAAGAGCCCCGTGGCCGGCGGCGAGTCGGGGTCCGCTGCAGCGCGAGGTTAGGCGTCGGTCTACTTGGAGGCCGGAACTGGACCCGAAATATGGTTCCACTTCCGCAGTCCTGAACCCTTCTCCGTCGCCCCTGTCTGCCAGAGTTCGCCGGTGGTGGTGTCGACCATGAAGCACCCGGCGGCCTCGCCCTCGCCCTTGCCAGATGCCGAGACTTGATACCGACCGACGCTCGCTGGTCCGTTCTGTTTGGCGTTTGCGACGCGGTTGCCACCGGCACCGAGCGATGCGACGCCGATTGCAACAAGCAGAAGAGATGCTGTCGCCAGGAATTTGGCCTTCATGGTCGAGCTCCGTGTAGTGCCGCCTAACGTCCAGGTTCAGCGGCCCGCGTAGCGGGTCCGCTGCAACCGTATGTTAGGCAATGACATTTGTCGATTCAGCCCCCGCTACTTCTTGCCCGCGCGTGGCTTCCGCCCTATCTCCTCGTCCGCCGGGTCTTTCTCGGTCGTGCGAAAGATCGTGTATTTCTTCCCCGATGGGGAAGTCACTGCGAACGACGACACGATCGATTCCGGCGGCGGGAGCCACTCCGCGCCGGCATCGTGAGGGGGCGGAGAGTCGTCCGCCCCATCACCCGCGTGCAGTCCTTCTTTCGGTCGGGACCCGGACATGACCTGTTCTGCTTCTGGCCGCGGCTTCTTCGGGGAGCGACGGGGCATGGTTCAGCCCTCAATTCGGGGGACCGAGCGGCTCAAAGATAATCGAGGTGATGGGGTGAACTTCCCAGATCGTCGGCATGTTCGGGCGGAGGCTCGACGGCCCCGGCGGCGTGCCGGTCGCGTGAGTCATGTCGAAGAAGAGCGAGCCCTCGATCTGGACGGGGATTGGCGTGGGGTAAAAGTCATAACTCGTGCCCGGCAGGTTCGGCCCGAAAAAGTCGTTGAAGGCACCTCGTGCCGCTTTGAGAGCCGGGAACGAGGCCGCGGTGACCGGCGGGAGCCCGGACAATTCCATCGTCATGAACCGCAAGGGGGTCGCGCCGGGGACCCTCCCGAGGATCAGGTGATAATCGTTGTCATTCTCGCGACTGGCCGCGTAGAGCCAGCAGAGGACACGTACATTCCGATTCTCTTCGCTGACCCGGTTTGAATTGGCGCTGGTGGTGATCGGCGGATTGTGGTTCACCATCGACTTCTTCGAGGGGAGCGTGGCGATGAGGGCGTTCAGGTCGTTGAACGGTTGAATGGTCTTCGTGGTGGCGACGGAAAGCTTCGCGGCCTTGCGTGCCGTCCCTTTAAAGAACTCCGTCTTGGGGATAGCGGCCGCGGCGGGGCTCGCGGCGGCCCCCGGGGTCGACGTCGATGAGTCGGACTCCGGCTCCAACACCCTTTCCCCTTCGTCGCTGTCGAACGCCTCCGGCTCGACCCGGATCGTGTAGGAGAACCCGGTCTTCGTGGATGCGAGGACTTTCATGATCGCCCCGCCCGGCGGCTGCCCGGCGGGAAGCGTCTTGGAAGGGACGGGGGGCGTCTGTTGGGCCACCGAGACGGCCGCGAGCGCGACGAGCAGCGACGCGGCGGTCAAGAGCGAGATGCACCGGGGGGATCGCATCGAATTGCTTTTCCGTTATGAGAAGGAGGATCTCAGGGCGTCAGTTGTTCAGAACGGCCACTGACAATTTAGTCCCGGCGGAAACCGTCATGAAATAATCAGGCGTGATTCAAACCGGTCCCGGTTCTCGGACCCACGCATGAACCGCGCCGGGTGGGTCGAGGTGATAACGTCAGAGACAAAAGCCGTGACCGACATCCGCCGTGCCGGCCAGAAACTCATACACGCGTTTAATCATTATATAATGTATAAAATCAATATTTGATCTATTTCATTAGCGGGAAGAAAACCGGAGGGAAACCGGTGTCAGACCTCAAAGGCGTTGATTTCCCCGGTCTTGTCGATCTCCACAGGGATACCGCCCAATTGGCGAGGGAGTTGATCCCGCAGTTCCGGCGTCAGCTCACTCACCATGACGAGGATGACCGGTCCCCCTCCTTTTTCGCCTTCAGCGACGCCGACCACACCAGGGATCGACATAAGCTTATCGGTGTGCTCCTGGAGAATCTTCTCGATGGACATGATGGCGTCTCCCACCTCCCCGGAAATCCCGAGCATCGGCTGCGGAGCCCCCAAAAGGGACATCGAGCCGGGCTTTCCGCCTGGAGTCCTGGTTATTGTATGGTGCGCATCCCCTCTCGGAAAGGGAAAAGCCGTGCGGTGCCGAGCCGAATGCGCTCAGTTCCCAAGGACTCACCGAACGCGGACGGCGGACCCACACCGACCTGGACCGGTGTGGACCCGCCGTTCCGCGCGGGAAGTCCGAGAGACCGACCTGCACTCACCGCCGCGACGTGCGGCCTCTCTTCCGGCACCGCTCAGAAGACGATGGTCACCCGCCTTTACGGCACTGTTCTATCTCTTCGCGAAGGCCTCTCTTCCGGCACCGCTCAGAAGACGATGGTCACCCCGAAGGCGGCCAGGACCGAACTGATCGGATTGCAGAAGGTGCTGTTCGTGGCCGCATTGCCCGCGAAGAGCAACCCGACGGGCCGATTGGCGGGGACGCTGGTGACGCCCGATCCCGAATCTCCGGCAGCGCTGAAGATCCCCGCCGTCCCCCTCACCCCGAACTGTCGACAGAAACGGGCGACCCCGGTGGGGGGGTAGTTCACGTTGATGGTCGCGTTGATCGCGTTGATGATCCCCTTGGTGAACTGGGTCGTCCTGCCGCTCTTCTGGACCAGCATGTTCAGCGCCGGGGCGAGGACCGGGGCCACGTAATTCTGCCGGATGCCTGGGGCGATTCCCCCGCGGAGGACTCGCCTGTCGACGAGATTCGGGGAGGTCTGCGCAATGGCGGCATCCACGAAGTTGCAGACCCCCGGTGCGAAATTGATGGGGATGAACTGTGTGAGCCTCGCGATGATGTCCTGCGGACACACGCCGCCGTCGAGCCTGCCTTGTTGACAGATCGTGTCGCCGACCTGACCCTGGTTGACCTTCGCGAGGACGTGATTGTTGCTCAGGATAAACAGTCGACCCTGACGCGTAACCAGGTAACCCAGCGTGCCGGCCGCCACTTGATCGCAACGGCTGATGGACACGCCGCAGGGGGCGGGACGGAGCTTACTCTTGAAGATCGGGCCTTGGGCCCAGAGATCGCCCGTCACCTGGACGTCAGTCCGCACGCCACCCACGGATGCCTTCACGAGGGTCTCTGAGGAGACTTGGGAGGCATCCACCTTATCCTTGACGTAGACCACCACCGCCAGTTCGCCCGTGGGATTGCCGTCCACTTCCTTCTCCCCGACGGCGACCCCGGTGATGTTGCCGTATCCCGCGATCCCGTCTTCCGCGGCAGCGAAAGCCGTCTCTCTGACGTCGATGAGCAGTTGCTTCTCGATCTCGTCCCTGGCCTGCAGGAGAGTTTTCAGTTGATCTTCGCTCTCCGAGAGGCCGCCCAAGACCTCGATCGAGGCCTCGGCCTCGGCCTCGGCCTCCGGCTCCTGGGTCACGTCGAACTCCTCGAACTGCTCTCCGCCGCCTCGTTCTTGTCTCTCCCCTGGGGCCTTGCGCGGATCCAACTCCTCGAACTCTTTTTTTCTTGCCATGGTCTTTTCCTCTTCCTAATCCGGTTGTCTGTGATGCCCCGTAGGCGACCGGCGCAAGAAGAGTGCCCCGAGGATGGAGTGCCTTAACCCTGGAGTGCGGCGGCTTGACGCCGCTTTTCGTCCCACGGGCCTGTAAAAGCGGGAGCAAGCTCCCACACTCTAAAGAACCCCTTCGGGGAGACCAATTCCTGCCGTTCGCCGTAAGGAAGTAATGCAGGTTCCGTCAACTTCGCAACCAGAAAAATCGCCAAATCTAGCCCATGTTCCGGTATCTCTTCCGCAAGCCTTTCATAATAGCCATTTTCCGCTTATTAACTGCCTGTCGGCTGATCCCGAGAGTCCGAGCGACGACATCCTCGGACATCCCCACCCAGAAAAGTTGCCGGAGGAACCACTGATCGCTCTCTTCGAGCGACTCTAGGATCTGGCGGATCAGATCGGCGTCCTCGACGAGCGCAGAGGGGTCGGCCGGGGCGACGAAGCTCGTCGAGGGGGCCTTGGGCCCTTGGTGGAGACCGTAGCCCCATTCCTGTCGATAGCGGGTCCGGACGCCGGCCAGGACGCGCAGGTGGAGAAAAGCGTCGAGGGGCAGCAAGCCTTGCGCCGGGTCGTAGTCCTGGTAAGCCTGCCAGGCAACGATGGCGGCCTGGGCGTGGGCCTCCTCCCACCAGTCGCGGGGCGACCAGCGCGGAGGGATCCGCCAGTTCCGAATGCGGCGGAAGCACGCGGCCCAGACCCGAGGCCAATCCTCGAGCCATCGCTCAGGGCACATGGTCCTCTCGCTCCTTGACGTTCGAGCAGCCTGGTCGATCAAGCTGCATCCGTCGTCGTGCTCGAACAACGAGGTCGGCAAGCCAGGCCTCCTTCCATAGGACGCGGGTCAAAACTGCACAGAGAAACCGAGCCCTCCGCCGAGGGAGCGAACGGGGGGAATGATGGGATCGGGGCATGAAAAGGGGGACATATCGCTTTTCAAAGAGTAGGTCAATAAAGCGCTATGTCCCCCTTTTCCCCCTTTCCCTTTTTCTGTCCCGTTCGAGGATTGATTCCCCACGTCGCGGGGGTGGCCGGGGCAATCGTCTTCGTGACCCACCCGCCGTCCTCCATCGCCTAACGACAAAGCTCAGCGGACCCGGCCACGGACCAGTGAGCAGAGACGAAGGAGAAAGCGCGGTCCGTGGCCGGGGTCCGCTGCAGCGCGAGGTT
>JAYUFP010000331.1:0-17487 GCA_043738665.1 Isosphaeraceae bacterium | reverse complement strand
TCTTGCTATCGTTGTATCCGACCATGTCATACAGGAACACGACCGCGCCCAGCTTCGCCCAGCGCACGCAACGCGGCTGGACCTCGGGGTTGACCCGGCCGTCGGTCCAGTGCCCGTGCGGGCAGAGGATCACCGGAAGCTTGCCCGGCTTGCCGGTCGGCCGATACAGGTTGCCGCTGAGCGTGAAGCCGGGGAGCGTCTCCAGGACGACCTTCTCGATCGTGTAGCCGTCGCGTTCGACCTTGCCGTAGACCTTCGGGCTCAACGGGGTTTTCGGGGGCATGGGCCAGAGCCCCATGGTGACGAGCAGGTGCTCGCGGACGGTCTTCGCGCGGTCGCGCCAGGCTTGAACCGTGGCGGGGGGGCGGAAGTCGGCCCCTTGCTGGTTGGTTCGGACGTGGGTACGCCTCGGGTCGGACGTCGGCGCGGCCGACCCGAGGTCGCCCCGCATGGCGTCAAGAGCCTTCGATCCATCAAAGCTCGCGTCGGTTGTGAGGACGAGGACCGCGGGGAGGCTCGCCGCCTTCTTCGAGTCTTTCGACGGCGGTGCCGCGAGGACCGAGACGGCCGCTTTGGGAAGGTCGGCGACCCCGACGGCTTGCCAGCGAGGCTTCGCGTCGTCTCCGTCTTCCTTGGCGGTCAGGGTCAGTTTCGCGCCTTCGACCTTGATCGACCAGACCTGCCGCGCGGGTGCCCAAACCTTGACCGTGTACTTGCCCGCGACCGGGATCTCGGCGCCGTGCTCGGCCAGGCGAGGGATGTCGCTCGCGGGGAAGACCATCGCCTGCCCGGACGCATCCTTCAAAAGGACGAACAAGGACAGAACTAGCAGCGAAAAGCGGCCGGCGAGGTGTGGCATCGTGGTGTCGGTCCCGCGGGGAGTGAAGTCGTGGCGGTCGATTGCAGCGCCCTCATGGTACACGCCGCCGGGCCGTTCACAAGGCGGTAGACGCCTTGCGAACGGCCTTGTTCCTCGACCTCGATCGCGGCGATAGCTCGTTTCGCGTCAGGACGGCAGCGTCCCCACAAACACACCCTTGGTGTCGGCCGCGAAGATGCCGGCGTAGTCGGCCTCGTCGCCGTGCGTGGTCGAGATCACGCCGCCCAGGACCGTCGATTTCGTCGGCAAGGGGAGCACGGCGTTCGGGTCGGAGAGGGCCGGCACCGGTGCCGTCGTGGTCGATCCCGAGTTGTTCCCGCCGGTGCCCGACGACGACGAGTTCGTCTGCGTGCCGTTGCTCGTGGCGGGGAGCGCGACCGAGGCGAAGCTCGCGTTGATGCTTCCCGGCAGGATCAGGTCGTCGATCGTGGGGTCGGCCGGGTTGTAGTTCACCCCCGTGAGCTTCTCATTATAGTACGAAAGCTCGGTGTAATTCGCGTACTTGATCGGCGTGCCCACGGTGTTCCCGGTGATCGTGCCCGCGGGCTGGTCGTAGGTGTTGTTGCCGACGTCTCCGGGGGTCGAGGTGCTGGTCGACGGCGGCGTGCCGTAGCCGGTCGCCGGCAAGGTGCCGTTTCCGCCGTTGGGGGCGACGCTCGCGGAGACGACCGAATCGATCAAGGCCCCGGTGATCTGGAAGTTGTCGATGTTGCCGCCGGAGATAAAGTTCCCGTCGCGGGTTTCACCCGCGATGATCCGGGTGCGGTAACCCGTCGAGGTCGTCGGGTTCACGGCCCACGTCGAGCGGACGTCGCCGCCGATCGTCAGGTGATTGATCGAAAGCCCGGCGCGGATGTCCGAGTTGTAGATCGCGTCCACCCCGTCCGGCCCGACGTTTCCTCCGGCCGCGCCATTCGATCCGCCGTCGATCGACACTCCGGCGGTGATGAAGCTGTTGAAGATCCCGTGCGGCACGTTGAGGCCGAGCAGGCTCTTGCCGATTTCGATGTTGGCATTCTGAATCCCGCCCAGGTTCGCCCCGCCGCCGAGCACGTTCAGGCTCGCGAGGTTCAGGCCGACCATCAGGTCCGGCACGGTGGAAGGTCGTCCCTTGCCGACGAACGCCCCGTTGACGGTCAGATTCGTGAGGTTCCCCCCGACGGTGATCTCGCCGCCGCTGGGGGCCGCGGTCAGGTTCCCGTTGACGGTCAACGCGTTGAGCGTGCGGCCGATGGCAACCGTGCCGTTGTTGGACAGGGACAGGTCGCCGCCGACGGTGAAAGTTCCCGTCACGTCGCGTCCGACGGCGATCTTCGCATTGTTCGAGACTGTGAGAGCCTCGCCGATGCTGAACGAGCCGGTCACGTCGCCGATCTGGCCGCCGGGGACGTCGGGGCCGATCGCGAGCTGGGAACTCGAATCAAGCGTGACCGATCGTCCGACGTTCAGGCCGCCGAGATTATGCCGGACGGCGAAGATCCCGTTGGTCGACTCGGAGAGGGTGCCGGCGATCTGGGCGCTCCCGGTCAGGTCGTGGCCGACGACGAACCGGCCGCCCTGCGTCAGGTTGATCGAGCCTGCGTTGAGCGATCCGGTGAGGTCTCCGTCGATGGAGAAGAGGCCGCCGGTGACGTTGAGGTTGCCGCCGACGGTCAGCGACTGCCCGAGACTTCCGCCGACGTGGACTTTTCCGTTCGGCCCGAGATTCACGTCTCCGGTCACTCCCAGGCTCCCGAGCGATCCGCCGACGTCGATCGACGCGTTCGGGCCGAGCCCTTGGAACTGGATCGTGTTGACCGCCCCGGCGATCGGGGTCACTGGCCCTTCAAGGATCGCGCCGTTCGCCGCGGTGATGCCGCCGAGCTGGCCGGAGATGATCTTGATGGAGGCGATCCGCACCGGGGTGACCGCTTTGTGAGGAAGCTGTTTGGTCAGACTGATGTCGAGCGAGCTGGCCTGCGTGGTCCCCAGGAGCGTGACGGCGACCTGGCCGTGGCCGACCTGCCTGATCCGTTCCAGCCCCGGCCCATTGATGGTGAAGGTGTAGATCCCTCCACGAGTCTGGACGGGGCGGATCGGGGTGGGGCCGGTGAAGAAGCTGCTCAGGAGTTTGCGGTCCTCGAGCGTCTCGATGCCAGGCGCGTCGACCGAGCGCCGCGGACGGCCGTTGTAGTCCCGAGTCATGGTAGGGCTCCATCCCATCGCAACGATTCGCCGACCGCGCGGCGAGTTAAACAAGGCGTCTTCAAACGCCCTCCAACCCGATTCAAGCCGGGTAGGAATCCCTATCTTCCATCGGACGTTGGAGAGAAAGGCATGAGCGAAAGCGGTCTGTAATGGCGGAAGACGAGGCGGGAAATGGCGGTTGTAACGTCGCCGGCCCCAGTGATTCGTGAAATGTTCCAGAGGCCGGCGAGCCGGAATCCTAAAACGGCCGACCTCGCCCTGATCTTGTGGCGAGAGCGCGACCGCAGGTGGGGCGCGGGTCTCCTGACCCCGCCCCGCGCGACATTCCGAGTGCGGGACTAGTCCCCAACAGGGCGGGGTCGGGAGAGCCGCGCCCAGCATAAGCCGCAAAAGTTTCGCGAGGGGGGGACGCCCTCGCGACGCTTGTTTAGCGAAAGGGCGAGGACGGGGGCGTGATTACGCGCTCATCCGCGGGTTTGCCCGGCTTGTCCTCGGGGGCGTCGAGGATCAATTTGGGATCAAGGTTGGTGTCGACCCATTTCGGAGATAGCAAACTGAATGTGTATAAGTGACCGTCGTGCGTGAATTCGACGCTCCCGTCTTTTAAGGTCACTTGCGGTGCCATTCCCTTCGGAACTTCGATGAAGTCCCAGCGGCCAGATGCAGCACTGAAGGCATAGACACGTCGCCCGATCGTATAAGCCGCAAGGCGATTTCCGATAATCGGCACTGCCGAATCGGTGGGTTCCACAAGATCGATGGGATACCAAAGCCGATTCGAGTAAGCCGCGATTCGGGAGACGCCGGCGCCTTGAATTTGGAGGGCACCGAACCCGCCTCCGATCATCGAAAGACCCACGAACCAGGGCTTGTGATCCTTGGAACTGGAGAGCGTCAAAGCCTTGGCTTTACCGGTCGTGGTGTCGAGGATCGAGACCTTGTTCCCGCCGGGTGAGGTCACGAAAATCAAGTCCCCGATCCGCTGGGAGACCGGCTGGTTCGGGTCCGCCGCTGCCATTCCGCCACCCGATCCCATCGCCATGCCCGGCATCCCCCCCATGCCTCGAGCACCCATCATGCCCGGCATTCCGCCGCTGCCCATTCCCTCCATCATTCCCGATGCACCACCCATCATGCCCGCCTCAAGGCCGCCGGGCATCATTCCCGCCATTCCCGACTTGGCCGCGGATACGGCACCTCCGGTCGCAACGCCTCCGGACTGGACGGAAGCGCCGGGCATGCCGGTGACGACCTCTCCGGCGGGTGCCATTCCCGACCCGGCAGCCGGCGGCAGTGCTCTGTTTTTTGACTCCCGCAGTTGATCCTGAAGGCGGCGATTCTCGTCTCGAAGCGCCTTCAGGTCGGCCGCCATCAACTCCAGTTTGTTTTCAAGATTCGTGACGCGGAACGCCGTACCCGCGTTCCCGGCGTCCTTCGGCGGATTCGGATCCTGCCCCGACCTCCCGTAAGTTTGCCAACCCCCGAGGACCATCAATCCGGAGAGCGCAACGGCCCCGAAGGCCGAGAGTTTGGTGAGCGTCATGGCGTGAAGAACCCCCTGAGCGAGCGATGCGGCCGAGGTTGAAGCCAAAACGGCCGAGGTCGCGCCGATGGTTTGGAAAGACAGGGACGCCTTGACCGTCGCGTCAAACAGGGAGGCCGGGATCGACAGCGACGAAGGCCTGGCAAGCACCGTCGCGAGGCTCGCGTCGGAGGCCGTGACGCCTCGGCGCGAGAGCCGTTGACGGAGCGTGTCGCGTCCTCGGGCCATCCGGCTGCGGACTGTTCCCAAGGGCCAGCCGAGCCGGGAGGCCGCTTCCTCGTGGGTCAACCCTTCGAGGTAGCAGAGCACGATCGGCGCACGGACGGAGTCCGGCAGTCTCGCGAGCTCTTCGTCGATCACCTTGCGGAGATCCGCCGAGTCGTCCTTCGTGACGGCGGCCACGTCGAAGTGGTCGGCGTCGTTGACGTTCGGCTCGCGTAAACGCTTCTTCGCGGCGTTCGCACGCGCACGGACGGCCACGCGGTGGGCGACCCCGTAGAGCCAGTGCCCCAGGAGTCCTCCGTCGCGGATCGCCCCGGCGCGGCGGACAAAGACGAGGAACGTCGCCTGGAAGGCGTCTTCCACTTCGTGCTCATTGCGGAGCACGCGGCGGCAGATCCCCAGAACCATCGGCCCGTGCCGGGCGACCAATGCGGCGAACGCCGCCTCGTCTTTCCCCCGAACGAACCGATCGAGCAGACTCTCCTCGCTCAATCCCGAGACGGTCCCCCGGCCGAAGACCCGGCCGAGTTGAACCAGAACGGCCCCGCTATGTCGGCTCACGCGGATCGAACTCCCCGTTGACGACGATGGTCAAGTCACCCTTGTTTCTGCGGCGCTTGGGATTCTCAATCTCACTTTCCCCGATTTTTTTCCGGGAAGATAGATGGGGTGTGAATGAAAGGCTGCCGCAAATCGACACATCCAGGACCAGTCAGTCGCACACTCGTTCCCACGGTCCTCCGTGGGAACGAGTTCGCCGCACGGTGCTACGTGAGTCGTTTCACGACATCCGCCGATGAGTTCGCTTCCCTGTCAACGCTTGCCCCTCGCCCCGTTCCGGGTTAAGCTCCAAGGGTTGTTGAACTTTTCCGGACACGATGCCGAACCTTTAAGCCGGTGCCCGCATGGGTTGGAATCGTCTTGCACTGATCCTGGCCGCGCTCTGGCCGCTCGGCGCGACGGCGGGGGACGTGGATTACCTCCGCGACGTCAAGCCGATCCTGGCCAGACGTTGCGTCAGTTGCCACGGCGTCCTCAAGCAGAAATCGGGCCTCCGGCTCGACACCGCGGTCCGGATCTTTCAGGGTGGCAACGCCGGAACGGTCGTCGAGCCGGGGAATTGCGACGAGAGCCCGCTCGTCGATGCGATCACCGGCCGGAGCGGGGTCCGGATGCCCCCCGAAGGAGAAGGCGAAGCGCTTTCGGCCCAAGATATCGATGTCATCAATCGTTGGGTGGCCGCGGGAGCGAAGACCCCGGCGACCGAGCCCGAGACGCCTGACCCCCGCTCGCACTGGGCGTTCCGCCTTCCGGTTCGCCCTGCGCTCACGCAAGTGAAAAACCCGGCGTGGGCAATGAACCCGGTCGACACGATTCTGAGCGAGGTTCATGAATCCAGGGGGCTGATCCCGGTCGCACCTGCCGAAAAAAGCGTGTTACTGAGGCGTATCTATCTCGATCTCACCGGCATCGCACCCACTCCCGCCGAAATCCAGGGGTTCATCGACGATTCCTCCGAAGACGCTTACGAAAAGGTCGTCGACCGCCTCCTGAACAGCCCCCGGTATGGAGAGCGCTGGGGACGGCACTGGATGGACGTCTGGCGCTATAGCGACTGGGACGGCTTCGGCGCCGAGGTCCGTGAAAGTCAGCCGCACGTCTGGCGGTGGCGGGATTGGATCGTCGAATCCCTTAACTCCGATAAGGGTTACGACCGGATGGTCGTCGAGATGCTCGCCGCCGACGAAGCATCGCCGGGCGACGAATCGGCATTGCGGGCCACCGGGTATCTTGCCCGCAACTGGTACAAGTTCAGCCGCAACGTCTGGCTCGATAACACGATCGAACACACGTCGAAGGCGTTCCTCGGACTCACGACGAACTGCGCACGATGTCACGACCATAAGTATGACCCGATCGCGCAGCGCGACTATTACCGCATGCGGGCGGTCTTCGAACCGCTCGATATCCGCACCGACCGAGTCCCTGGCCAGCCCGATACGTCGAAAAACGGACTTTCAAGCGTCTACGATTCAAAAGCCGACGCTCCGACGTTTCTATTCGTTCGTGGGAACGAAAAGGAGCCCGATACCTCGAAGATGTTAAGCCCCGCGGTGCCGGCGATTTTCGGCGTCAAGGATTTCGACAAGTCGATCAAGCCTGTCGCCTTGCCGGCGGCGGCGACTCGACCCGGCCTTCGTCCGTTCGTGAAGGACGAAACCCTCGCGGCGGCACGGGCCGAAGTCGCGAAGCGGACGGCGGACCTGGCGAAAGCCGCCAAGGGAACGCCCGCCGTGGCGCTCGGCGAGAAGGGACTTGCCGCCGCGAAGACGGCATTGACCGCCGCCGAAGCGCGAGTCGCGGCCGACGAGGCGAAGTTTCAGGCCAGGGCCGACGCCGATCTGCTGGGTCGGCTGGCGGCCATGGCCGAGCGTCAGGCCGCGGTTCTGAGCGCGGAAGTCGCTCTCATCCAGGCGGAGGCGTCGAAGGACGGAAAGGCTAAGGCGGCGGATGTCGCCGCCAAGAAAAAAGCGCTCGAGTCTGCGACCGCGGCGCTTGCCAAGGCCGACGGAGCGTATACGCCGCTGGGACCCGTCTATCCGTCAACGAGTACGGGTCGTCGCCTCGCCCTGGCGAAGTGGATCGCGTCGCGGCAGAATCCGCTCACGGCCAGGGTGGCGGTCAACCATGTGTGGATGCGGCACTTCGGGGTCCCCTTGGTGCCTACGGTCGCCGACTTCGGCAACAACGGCAAGCCGCCGACGAACTCGGCCTTGCTCGACTGGCTGGCGGTCGATTTCATGGAGTCGGGCTGGAGCTTCAAGGCCCTCCACCGAGGGATCGTGACGAGCCGGGCGTACCGGATGAAGTCGACCGGGGAGGACGCCAGTGCGGGAAATCTCGCGGCCGATCCCGGGAATGTCTCTCTCTGGCGGCAAAACCCACGAAGGATCGAGGCGGAGGCGGTTCGAGACAATGTCCTTGCGGCGGCGGGCACGCTCGACCCGACGATGGGTGGTCCCGACATCGATCCCGCCGGCGGTGAGACCGTCACGCGCCGGAGTCTTTACTTCCGCCACGCCAAAGAGAAGCGGGTAACCTTCCTGAAACTCTTCGACTCGCCGAGCGTGGTCTCGTGCTACCGGAGGGCCGAGAGTGTCGTCCCTCAGCAGGCCCTCGCCCTGGTCAACAGCCCGCTCGCGCTGGAACAGGCCAAGGTTTTGGCGAAGACTCTCACGAAAGAGGCGTCCGACGACGCGCGATTCGTCGATGCGGCGTTCCTGAGGATGCTGGGACGGCGACCGACCCCGCCGGAGCGCTCGGAATGCCTGGGTTACCTGACCGAACAGGGGCGGAAGCTCTCGCAAGAAGGCCCGGAAAAACCGTCGGACCGCGCCAGGGCGGACCTTGTCCACGTGCTGTTCAATCATAATGATTTCGTGACGATTCGATGATTCATAGCGGATGCCGAATCACGGATGACAAAGCCATCGAGTTCGTGTCGGCCCTCCGCCATTCTTTTTTCGTCATCCGCCCTCGACCATTCTGGAGCCCCGCCCATGAGTGACCTCGTCCGAGAACACGTCGCGCGGCGGACGTTTTTGTCCGACATGGGGATGGGTTTCACGGGAATGGTGCTGGGCACCCTACTCCAGCGCGACGGCGTTGCGAGGGCCGATTCCTGGTCGTTGCCCGACGGCAAGCCCCATTTCGCCCCCAAGGCCAAGAACGTGATCTGGCTCTTCATGATCGGCGGCACCAGCCACATGGAGAGCTTCGACCCCAAGCCCGAATTGACCAAGTACGCGGGGAAAACCTTCGCCGAGACACCGTTCCCCGAGGTCGTGAAGTCACCCTTCCTGAAGAAAAACCTCCGCGAGTTCATCGAAGGCAATCACAAAGTTCAGCCCAAGATTTATCCGCTGCAAGTCGGCTACAAAAAGCGCGGACATAGCGGGCTGGAGGTCAGCGACTGGTGGCCCAACGTGGGTGACTGCGTCGATGACATCGCCGTGGTTCGCTCGATGTGGACGACCGATAACGACCACGGCGCCCAACTCCAATTCCACACCGGCAGGCACGCGCTGGAAGGGGTCTTCCCGACGATCGGCTCGTGGGTCCACTACGGGCTCGGGAGCATGAACGAAGACCTTCCCGCGTTCGTCGTGTTAGGAACGCCGATCGCCGATTGTTGCGGGGGTGTGGGAGGCCACGGGGCGAGCTATCTCGGCCCCGAGCACGACGGAGTCTCGCTCTCGGTCGACCCGGCCAACCCCCTGCCCTTCGCGCATCCGCCGAAAGGGGTCGGCGAGGCTGAGCAGCGGGACAAGTTCGGGCTGCTCAACCGGCTCAACTCGATGTCAGCGGTCACTTATCCCGACGACCCCGCGTTGCGTGCCCGGATCAAGTCGTATGAGCTCGCCTTCCGGATGCAGACCGCGGTCCCCGAGGTCTTGAAGTTCTCGACCGAGAACTCGCGGACCGAGAGCCTCTACGGACTCGACAACGCGACGACCCAGGCGTTCGGGGCGCAGTGCCTGGCGGCGCGGCGGATGGTCGAGCGCGGCGTGCGGTTCGTTCAGGTCTTCCACGGCAGCAACGGCGGCGCGGGCGCCTGGGACGCCCACAGCGGGCTCAAGGCCAACCACAGCGCCTTGTGTGCCCAGGTCGACCGGCCGATCGCCGGGCTTCTGAAAGACCTGAAACAGCGCGGATTACTCGAAGAGACCGTCGTCGTCTGGGCCACCGAGTTCGGCCGGACCCCTGGCGCGCAGGGGGCCGACGGCCGCGACCACCACCCTTACGGGTTCTCGGTCTGGATGGCCGGGGGCGGGATCAAGGGGGGAATCGCCCACGGCGCGACCGACGCGCTCGGTTTCCACGCGGTCGAGAACCGCCACTACGTGACGGATATCCACGCGACGCTCCTCCACCAGCTCGGCCTTGATGCTCGAAGGCTCGAAGTCCCCGGTCAGAAGCGCCTGGAAATCGATTTCGGGCGCCCGATTCGCGAAATCCTGTCGTAATGAAGAGAGGAGACAGGATCGACGCGACCCAGGCCCTCTCGGGATGCGACCGGCGTGATGAACGAGCCCGTGAAGGTCTACTTGCTGAATGACGCAGCCAATGGCCGTCCGCTCTTTTACGCCGAACCGCCGAAAGAAGTCGACCCTTCCGCACTCCCGACGCACAAAGGCCTACACGGCTGGTTCGAGGCGCAGCTTCGGAAACTCCGGGGATCGATCCAACATTCGGAGAACCTCGCGGCCCGATGGAGTCGGAGTCTCTGGGAAAAACTTCAGCGCACGACTCACCCCGACGAAGCCCTCCTGGCGCGGCTCCGTACGACTCGATTGATCGACATTCACCACCCCTCGACACTAACCCGCGACGAGGCCCACGCGGCGTGGTCGACCTTCCTGGGAAGGAGCCGCCGCAGGCACTGGCCGTGGTTCGTGGTCAACCTGATGATCTCCCCGTTGACGTTGATCCTCGGTCCGCTACCCGGTCCGAATCTCGTCGGCTACTGGATCGCCTATCGTGCGGTTCACCACTGGCTGATTCTGCTCGGCTTGGGGCACGCGCGCAAGGGTCAGATCGAAACGCGATTTCAATCCGATGAGACGCTCAACGGGCCGATCGGGAATCACGAACCCCGGCTCTCTCCGGGGTACGACACGAAGGCGCTGGGCGAGTTCCTCCGGCGTCACGGAGTTCGCGCACCCTGATCGCCCCGGTTTGTCTTCCGTGATTGGCTCGTGTAACATCGCCTAAGTTGTCGCGACATCTCCGTCGGGACGGCGGGATGGTTCGATCGGGACCGCGGATGCGACTCCTCAGCTACAACATTCACAAGGGGATCGGCGGCAGAGACCGGCGCTATCGTCTGGAGCGGATCATCGGGGTGATCGAGCACGAAAACCCGGATCTCATCTGTCTTCAGGAGGTCGATCGGCTTGTCAGGCGGACCCGGCACCATGACCAGCCGAAGATGCTGGCCGAAGCCCTCGACGCCGTCGGTTCGCTGTTCCAGCTCAACGTGCATCTCAAGGAGGGGGGCTACGGCAACCTTATCCTCTCCCGGTGGCCGTTCGCGAAGACACACCAGATTTCCTTGCGGATGAAACGGAGGAAGCCTCGGGGGGCGCAGATCGCCGTCGTCGAGACTCCGGAAGGCCCGCTTCATCTCGTGAACTGGCATCTGGGCCTGGCCGAGCAGGAACGGCACTGGCAGGTCTCGCATCTGCTGGAACACACACTTTTCCGGGAATCGGCTTCCCTCCCGACGTTGATCACGGGCGATTTCAACGACTGGCGAAACACCCTGGCGCACGGGCCGTTCGCCCGTCATGACTTCCAGCAGATCACGTCACCTCGGTCGCGGTTCCGTTCGTTCCCGGCGCGTTGGGCGGTGCTTTCCCTCGACAAGGCATTCTCTCGCGGTCCCGTCGTGGTCCGTCATACCCGGATCGTTCACTCTCACCTCACGCGCGAGGCGTCCGACCACCTTCCCCTGTTGATCGACTTTCACTTGAAACACGAACACTCGGTCGAGCCCGGCACGTAATCTCCATGCGTTGGAAATGGGAAAAGAGCACGGCCCCCGACGTCGCGTTGAGCAACGTCGGGGGCCGCAGGGTTGAAGACCGCCGGTTCGGAAGGGGGTCGGCTTAGCGTCGTCCGCCTCCCATCATTCCGCCCATGCCGGGCATTCCGCCTCCCATCATTCCGCTCATGCCTCCCATCATTCCGCCCATGCCTCCCATCGAGCTTTCTCTGGCCTTACCCGACTCGTCGATTTCTCGCTTGTAGTTGTCGGAGATGTCTTTACGGACCGGGTCGATCATGTCGAAGGCTTGATTGCGGAGCATGACGCTGCCATCGGGCCGGAGCATCAAGGAGAACGCGGGGACGTCGAGTTTACCTCCTGTGGCGCCCACTCCGGCGATCGCCGCGGGGCCTCCGGCGGTGTCGAGGACGATCTGGCGGCTGTTGTAATCAACGAGCTGCGAAACGGCCGGCTTCCCTTCGGAGTTCGGGATGCGGGTCGTTCGGGGGTCACCGATGATCTGACCGGGGCCGGCGTCGAAGTTGCGGACGACGGTGACTCCGTTGGAGGGGTTCCAGCGGGCGACCTGGAAGCTTACCAGGTCGGTCCGGGCGATGCCGGGGCCGGTCGGGGTCTTCGCCATGGCGTAAGCCGCGACGTCGGGGGGCATCGTGACGGGGTTGGACGATTCACTCCAGGGGCCCTGTAGTTCGAGCGAGGTGTTATCCACGCCCGGGCTGATGTCCTCGTGGTTGTAATTTGGGTTGAAGACGATGAGCCGGACCTTGAAGCGATAGGTCGTGTCGGGTTCGACGGTGAAGTCGAGCGATCGGATCATGATCGTATCGGCGTCGGTTTTCTGGAAGTCCTGAGCATCTTCGCCGCCGCCCATTCCGCCCATGCCCATTCCGCCCATTCCGCCCATGCCCATTCCGCCCATGCCACCCATGCCGGCCATCCCTCCGGCCATTCCGCCCGGCATGCCACCTCTTCCACCCATTCCGCCCATTCCCATTCCGCCCATTCCGCCGGGGCCCATCATCCCGCCCGGCATCCCGCCGGGGCCCATCATTCCTCCTCCTCCTCCCCCGCTTTCAGGAGCTTTGTTGGCTTCGAGCTTCTCCTTAGGCACCAGGCTAACGACGTGAACCCCCCGCCAGTAGCCCGCTTTCAGGAATGGGAGCGGGTCGACCAGGGTGCCGATCCGGACGGTTTCCGGGGTCAGCTCGTCTTCCTCTTCGGGGAGGTTGAAGACGATCGAGCGGTTCTTCTCAAGGTCGACATCCTCGAAGTCAGACCACGAGCCGTCGGACTGGAGGGCCTGACGCTGAACTTCGAGGTGGGAATAGTTGGGGGCGGCCGTGGAGAACTTCAGGGCGTTGCCCCAGTTCGCTTTCATCTTCTTATGATCGAGGACGCCGGTGATCGAGACCCATCGGTAGCCCTTGTCGATTTCCTTCGACGATTTTTCGGGCTCTTCGGGGGCACCTTCGACCTTCTCCGCGGCCTTTTTCTCGGGTTCGGGCTTGGCGGCTCCGGCAAGGGCCGCCTTGAGCTGCTTCTCGCGCAGTTCCCGGGCTTTCTTCTGTTCGGGGTTCTCGGGCCCGCCACCGCCACCCATGCCGGGCATGCCGCCCATTCCCATGCCGCCCATTCCCATGCCGCCACGGTTTCGGCCGCGGCGTCGACTCCGGCGCTTCTGGGAGGCGGTATCAAGCTTTTTGGGGGCGTTCTCGACCTTTTCAGGGATTCGCTTGCCCTTGGCGTCGAGCTCGTAGACGAGGAATCCTCCACGGCCGGGGAAGGCATTCAGCTCGGTCACGGCGATCAGTTCGGGCTGGTCGCGGATCAGGCCCGCTCCCGGTTCTTGTGTGACCCAGGGGCGTGAGGCGAGGTAGGTCTTGGCGTCGAGCGAGGTCTTGGCCTGGTCGTCGACGAGCTTGGTGTAACCGGGGGTTTTGAGCCAGTCGTCCTCAAGCTTCTTGAGGATGTCTTCGCGGGCTTCGTTCCGGTTCAAATTCGTCTGGGCCGACTTGGCGCTGGCGGCCACCTGTTCAGGGGTCAGTTGGATCGTCTCTTTGCGTGCCGCCATGATCAGCAGCAGAAGGAACACCGCTCCGGCGATGGCGACCGCGGCCTTCTCGCCGTGGCGCATCCCCAGGGCTTTCAGCTTTTCAACTTGCGCGTTCGCCACGAAGGTCTCTCCTCTCAAGGACACGGTTGCCGCCGGGGTCGAGGGGTCTCGCCCGTCACGGCCTTGTCTCAGATGATCGAACGGTTATGGGAGAACGAATCGGCCCCGACGAATCCAGGCGATCGTGAATCCGCCGGGGACTGGTCGCGTCAGAATCACTTGGGCGCGTCAGCCTTGGGCGCGTCAGCCTTGGGAGCTTCGGTCTTGGGCGCGTCGGTTTTCGGGGTATCGGCCTTGGGAACGTCGGCTTTGGGAGCCTCGGATTTCGGCGCGTCAGCCTTGGCTTCTTCGGCCTTGGGAGCTTCGGTTTTCGGAGCCGCATCGGCCTTGGGAACGTCGGTCTTGGGAGCTTCGGCTTTCGGCGCATCGGCCTTGGGAGCTTCGGTTTTCGGCGCCGCATCGACCTTGGGAGCGTCGGCCTTTTTTTCGGAATCCGCTTTCGGGGTCTCGCCTTCCGCAGGGGCTTCGCTCGGTGCGACGGGTGCTTCGACGGTAGGCGGGAAGAAGAAGCGTGCCTGGCCGTAGATCGTCACCTGGACGATGTTGTAATACGGGTCGTGGAAAGAAGCACCTTTGGCCTTTTTCGCGGCGGCGATTCGCTTCTCGCGTTCCTTTTCGAGGTTCGTCGCCCGCTTGTCGATCCCGGTCTTGGCCGGCGTGGCTGTTCCACCCATCATTCCGCCGCCCATCCCGGCACCGCCGGGGCCCGTCATGCCTTCCATACCGCCGGCCATGCCGCCGGCGCCCCGGCCGCCCATCCGTGCGTACATACCGCCCATGCCGCTCATACCACCCATCGAGGGCATGCCTTCGCTACCCCCCATCATCCCGGCGTATCCGCCCATCATACCGCCCATCGAGGTGCCCTTTTCAGGCTTGACGACGCGCTGTTCGGGCCTGCTCATCTCGAAGTCCATGACCTGGATCGTCATCGGAGAGTTTTCGAGCGCCACGAGGAAGTTTTGCATCTTGTCCTGCTCGACGAGCACGACCATCTTCACGGGAAGGATCTTGAACTGGGTGCTGGCGTTCGTGATGTAAAAGACGGACTCAGTGGCTCCGGCAGCGGCGCCACCTCCCGGCATGCCCCCTCCCATCCCGCCGCCTTTCATGAAGGACATCATATTTTCCATCCCCGGAGGGGCCGCGCCGCTACTGCCACCGCTCTCGGCGGCGGGTTCCTCGGGCTTGCTGGGGTCTTTGATCTCGGGGGCTTCCTCCAGGGTCTCGCCGTTGGCGATCGAGCGCTGGTCCTGGGCGGCGGGGTTGCCCACTTCCATCGCGACGATCTGGCGGACGATGGCCGAGTCCCAGTCCTTGGCGTTCTTGTTGACGTCGGCGACGACTTCGAGAAGGGTGCGCTGAATCCAGAGCCGTTCCTGCGCGGCCCAGACCTTACCCAGGGTCGGCGGCGCCTCGATGGTGAAGGTGGAGGGCCGCAGGAGCAGCGCCTCCGGGGCGGCGAAGACGACTCCGCCGGCGTCCTCGGGGTTGAACGGCTTGAAGGTCTTGTAGACGTTGGTCACGAACTCGGGATAAACGTTGACGTAATCGTTGATCGCGAGCTGGACCGCGCTGGCGTCGGTGGTTTCCTTGTCCGGCCATTTCCGGCCCCACTTCGTGAACCGTTCCTGAACGCGGTCGGGCCAGGTCAGGAGCGGGGCTTGTCGCGCGTAGAGTTTTTTCCAGGTCTCATCGACGTCCTTGGTGAGGTTCTCCGTTTGATCGCCGACGACTTCCTTGTACTTCGCGGTGGGGACCGTCGGGGCGGTGTACCCCTTAACCTTCTTGTCGGCCCCTTCGATCTTGGCCGTCTCCGCTTTCGCTTTCTCTCGGATGGTCCCCGCGCCGGCGAAGTAGCCGACCAGCGGAAAGAGGGCCGAGAGGCCGACGGCGATCCAGAATCGGTACTTGATCGCCTGCCTGAGAATTTCCTTGAGCTGATCCATGGGGGCGTCCGCCTCGGTTCCGTTGGATTCGGGTGATTGACGGTCGTGTATCGAGGGACGGACGGCCGAGGGAGAGATCTCGGCCATCCGTCATGGGTTGGCGTCAAACGATCCCGGGGGGATCATTTCGTCGGCGGAGTGACGGCGGCGGGTGGCGTCACGGGCGTCGGGGTGGCGGCCGGTCCAGTTGCGGGCGCCGCGGCGCCGTTGGTACGGGCGGCGGCGGCGGCCTTTTGTTCAGCCTGAATGAACGCGCTCTCGACGGCCTTGGAACGGACGATCGACGCCTTCTCGAGCTCGGCTTCGCTGGGGATCTTGACCTCGGAGTTCTTCTCGACGTCGGTGAGTTTCTTGCGCTCTTCTTGATATTTCGTCTTGAAATCCTCGGGCTTCTTCAAAGCCTCTTTGTCTTCGGGCTTGAGGGGCTGCCAGACGAACTGGATCAGGAAGTCGGTCCGGGTCAGGGTTGAGAGTTTCTTGGCGTCGGCCTCGGCTCCCCCCATTCCGGGCATTCCCCCCATCATGCCCCTTCCGCCGGCCATTCCGGGTCCCATCATTCCGGCCTGCATTCCGGCCATTCCGCCGCCTCCCATTCCGCCGCCGGCCTCCCCTGCCGGGGCCGAGGCCCGCGAGAGCAAGGGCACGGTGTTGCTGGAGAAGCCGTTCGTCGCCGCGCCTTTTTCGCTGGTCCAGGCTTTGTCCGAAGTGAACCATCCCAGCGCGACGTGGTGGATGCCGTAGAGGCGAAGTCCGGGGTTATTCAGCGCGGGAATGATCCGCTTGACGAGGTACGGCAAGGGGCCGAACTCATACCTCGCCGGGCTCGTTTCGGGCAGGCGGGCCTGCTCGGCCGAGGCATAGGGGTTGTAGTGGTGGCCCACGACCTGGACGATCCACCCTTCGCCGGAGGGGGCGTTGGCCCGGTCGTAGGGGTGCATCAGGTCTTTGTTATTGTCCGAAAGCTTCGTCGTGTCGCTGAACCATTCGGCGGCGACGTCTTTCCGCCAGACCGGCTTGATCGCGTCGATATGCACGCGGAGCTTCTCGAGCTTGGGCTGGTCGCTCGGCTTGCTCGGGTCGAGCTTGTACTCGACGACGGGATCCGGGAAATATCCGCTGACGGTCTTGAGGAACTCGGGCCACATCCCCCGCTCGGTGGCGTTGCCGACGAGCGACTTGCCCTCGGTGTTCTTGGTTTCCCAGGAAACCTTGGCCGTATCGAACTGGGACTGATTGTCAGCCCCCTGTTTGGAGACGCGATCCGCCTCTTCGACCGCCGTGGCGAACTTCGGACTCGAAACCTTGGCGAGCACGCGGTAGTCGCCCAGGAAAAGTCCCGAGAAGCCCAGCATCAAAAGTGCCGAGGCCGCCAGCGCCCAGGGCTTCTTGGCCCGGATCATCCGGACTTGGGAGATCTCCGGGGGCAGCAGATTGGTCCTCAAGCCGCTCTTGCCCAAAGCCTGCGCCGCCAGACCGTAGGCCACGGCGAACGAAGGGAGGTTGTCCTGGAAGACCGGCTGCCCTTTGACGTCGTCGCCTTCCAGCCTCGCGAAGCTATCGAGCTTCTCGACCTCGTTGCTGAGGTTCTGCTGGAGGAACTTCTGAAGCCCCGGGAGTTTAAATCCATTCCCCAGGCCGATCACCTTGGAGATCTTCGAGGACCGGTTCACGCTCGAATAGAACCCGATCGAGCGGTTGACCTCACCGGCGAAGTCGTTGAAGACGCCACGCATCGCGGTGAAGATCGAGCGGGGGTCCGGTGCCTTGGTGGCGTTCCGTTTGAGGTGCTCGGCCTTGGCGAAGGTGAGCTTCAACTCCTTCGTAAGCGCCCTGGTGAAGTGGTTGCCGCCGATCGGGACGTTCCGCTGCCAGATCCGCGTGCCGTCGGTGATGATCAGGTCGGTGTTGTCGGCCCCGATGTCGAGGAGGACGACCGAATCTTTGCTTTCACTCCCTTTAAGC
>JAYUFP010000330.1:0-1922 GCA_043738665.1 Isosphaeraceae bacterium | reverse complement strand
CGGGGAGAGGGTAAGGGGTGAGGGGTCCGGTTCCCGAATGACCCGCAGGCGCGTCGGAAGTGTCGAGCGAAACGCGATCGCTCTCCCCGCAAAAGCCGGGGAGAGGGCGATCGGGCATTCCTCGCGGCAGGCGATCCTCGGACTCTATGAAAGCTTGGTGCGGAACCTGCTCGACCACGGTTTCGCCGGTGAGCCGGTCGAGCGGAAGCACCCACGGACGTCCGGCATCGTCTTAGTCGACGACCGCGGGCGCTCCACTCTCGAAGCGTTCCGGCGCTCCCGAACCGCCGGCCGTCCGGTCCAGAAGAACGGCCACGGTCATGTCGCCGAGAACGTTTGAAGTCGTGCGGCAACGGTCGAGGAACCAGTCGATCGTGAGCAGCACGGGGATCTTGTCGGCCGGTAAACGGACCGCCGCGAAGATCAGCGGAAGGGTGACGAAGCTTCCCGAAGGGATGCCCCCGGCGCCGACGCTCGCCAGCAAGGTCGTCGCGACGACGAGGAGCTGGTCTCCGAGCCCGAGCGGGATATCCATGGCCTGTGCCATGAAGAGGACGGCGGTCGCCTGATAGAGCGCGGTGCCGTCGTTGTTGAAATTGGTGCCGATGCAGGCCGCGAGCTGGCTCGACTCGCGAGAGACGCCCAGCTTTCCGGTCAGTGCCTTGAGCGTGATGGGGATGGTCGCGGCGGTGCTCGCGGTGCTGATCGTGCTGGCCATCACGTCCAGTGAGCCTTTCAGGAACCGCAACGGGGACATTCCCCGGACGACGAGAAGAACGGTCAAATACCAGAGGTTTTGCAGGCCGAGTCCGAGCAGAACCACGATGATAAGCCAGACGAGGGAGGCGAAAACCGCGACGCCTTCCTTCTGGGCCACGGTGGAGGCGACAACCCCGAACACCGCGAGCGGCACGAGGGCGACCACCCAGAGCAAGACCTTCATCATCAGCTCGAAACCGAGCGAGAGCAGGTTCACCGCCGTCTCATAGGTGCGGTCGTCGCGCTTGCGTTGCTCGTCGCGGATCTTGGCGAGTCCGATCCCGAGGGCAAGGGTCAGCAGGACGAGTTGTGAGAGGTTGTTGGTCGCGAAGGCGTCGCCGATGCTCCTGGGGATCAGCTCGGTGACGATCTCGGTGACCGTCTTGTGAGGGGGGACGGCGGGGGCCTGGCCGATGTCGACGAAGTTCGCCCCGACTCCCGGCTTGATCAGGTTCGTGAGGACCAGGCCGATCGTCATGGCCACGAGGGTGTTGATGAGATAGTAGAGCATCATCAAAGCCCCCTGGCGGCCCCGGATCTCGTTGGTGACGATCGCGTGGAGGATCGCCAGGACGACGAGCGGCGCGGCGAGGGCGTTCAGGGCGCGGATGATCAACTTGGGGAGCAGTTCCAGGCTCGTCGCTCCGGACCAGAACATCCCCGCGGGGATCGCGAGCGCGACCGCGATCAGAACCCAGACGTAAAGCGGGATCCCTCCCGGTCGGCTCTCGGGTTCGTCCTGGATCGGGGGGAGTGCCGGCGTCGAGTCGGTCATGCGTATCGGCTCCGAACGGTCGAGGGGTCGTCGCGAGACCGAATCGGCCCGCGCGTTGCAACCGGAGGTGGGAGCCAAGATAATGAAGAATCACCGCCGGTTCAAACGGGTCCGGCCTCCCGGTCCCGAGTTCCCGGAAAAAAGAGGAGCGTCCCCCGATGAGCGATCAAGACGAGGAACGCCTCCCTCCCAGAGCCCCGGGACCGAGAAAGCCCAAGCCCCGACCGGCGTCCGACACCGCCGGAGAATCGACCTTTCGGGCCAATCCGAAGCCCTCCGGCAAGACGACGACGCATCCGACGACCGGCAGGGCCAAGGGTACGCCGAAAGACCCGGGGCCGGGACCGACGTTATGGGAGCGGATCGCCTTCGGGAGCGTGAGTTCCGG
>JAYUFP010000329.1:0-6106 GCA_043738665.1 Isosphaeraceae bacterium | reverse complement strand
GCCGAGCCAGGCATGCAGGCGGTTGGGAGGGGCGGGAGCCTCGCCCGGGGCTGAAGAAAAGTTGGGGTCGACGATGCCAAACGGTCGGCCTCGATCGGCGAGTTTTGTCGCGCGCGATCCGGTTCCGGCCGTTTGCAAGCCGTGGTAGCCACACAATCCCTCCGGAGATTGAATTCGGTCGCGGAATCCAGTCGGAAGAATCCTGAGACGATCGCCCTCGCCCCGGCTTTGCGGGGAGAGCGTAAGGGGTGCGGGGTCCGGGAATGACCCGCCGGCGCGTCCGAAGTTTCCAGAGAAAACGTAAGCCCCTCACCCCTCCCTCTCCCCCAAAAGTGGGAGAGGGCGATCGTCTCAGGGTTTCGCGTCGGCTTCACTTCAACCGAAGTCGATGCCCACTGCGGTTGAGACGATCCCAAGGTTTCGCAACGGGAAAAAAACGGCGCAACGCATTCGGGATGAACACAAAGCCCGGGCAACACCAACTTTTCACCAGCCCGGGGCGAGGCTCCCGCCGAGCCGTGTTTTCCGTTCACGGCGGCTTGACGGGAGCCTCGCAGCCCGATCGCACAAGTCGCCGCGAATGAAGCCGGACGGACTCAGAGACGCCGGGCGATCACGGCCTTCGCGGGGCCACTCCCTCCGCTGAGTAAGAGTGTCGCGGAGAGGTCCCCACCGCCGCGAAGCTTCGCACGGAGTTCCTCCGGCTTGAGGTCAAGCCCCCGGGTTTTCACTTCGAGAGTGCCGATCCCGCGCGATGCGATTTCCCGCTTCAGACGCTTCAAATCCAGAGGCAACACCGCCAGTACCTCGAAGGTCGAGAGGAACGCGGATTCGACCGGGGAGAAGCTCGTGAGATAGTCGATCCCGGGAGCGTAACGCCGAAGTCCGTGCCGGGCCGCAAAGCCTTCGAGCAGCCCGGATCGAGCGAGCGTCGGGTCGGGATCATGGACGAAGTGCAAAACCATTCCGATCGGCGGTCTTGGGTCCGCCCCGTCAAGGTCGGTCCATGTCTCGCCGCTTGGAAGAACGGTCGCACGTCGCCCGCAGGTCACCGCCTCGCCAAACCAGATTGTCGCTTCCTTGCATTCTCCGGCGAGGCTCACGAGTTCCGTCTCGAATTGCTCGCGTGGAAACTGGAGATCAAAGTCGCTGGCAGGGCTCACCTTGATCGCGCCCCCATCGGCGAGCGCAGGGAGCCTCAAGAGGTAATCAAGTCCCGGTACGTATTCCTCCAAACGCTTCGCGCGGGCAAGTGACCGAAGTCTTCGATCGGGGTCGACGTGGACCCAGGCCCCCCTCGGAATGCTGATGGTTTCCGCGAGAGACCGGACAGGAAAAACATGATCGCCGACGCCATACACTCCGGCATTCCAGCGCGCCCGGCGACACATCGATCGGTCGTAATCCACGGCCAGAACGTCCACCCAGGACGCGAGAGCCAGGGCGTCACCGCCGACCCCCGAGCAAAGATCGACGACCGTCGCGGTCCGACCCGCGAACCGCTGAGCCTTGTGCCGCGCGACGGGCTCCGCGGTCGACTGTTCAAGCCCCATTCTTTCGAACCACATCCGGTCGGCTCTTGAAAACTTGGCTTTTCCGCGCCGTTGACCTTCCGCCATTCGAATCGCCGCGGCGACCTGTTCCGAAGTCGCCCGGGCCCTCCAGCGGGCGTACTCCGCCGGCTTCGGAACCGTGTGCTCGGTGATCTCGGCGAGCAGATCCTGCCCCGCCTGCGTGGTCAGGACCCAGTATTCGAGATCACCTTCCGCCTCGGTTCGCATGCCGACTCGCCTCGTCGTTCCGCTCGCGACTCGGTAAGATACGTGTCTGAAAACAAACGTCTTCGACTGAACCGGTCGAGAATCGTCGCTCATGGCCTGTTTGAGAACTCGCCTGTGTCCACGGCCACCGCACCAAAAATCCCGCTCCCGCCTCCGATCACACGCGAACCCCTGGCGATCGGCTCTCTGCCGATCCCCTCGCGCTTCTTCCTCGCACCGCTCGCAGGCTACACGAGCCTTGCGTTCCGACTCACTGTTCGAAACTGCGGCGGGCTGGGCCTGGCGACGACCGACCTGGTCAACGCCCGCTCGATCATGGAGCACCGTACACGTTCATTCGAGCTGGCCGAGACGTGTCCTGAAGACTTCCCGCTCGCAATCCAGATCTACGGCCATATTATCCCCGAGATGGTTTACGCCGCGAAGTGGGTCGTGGACCACGGCGCGGCGGTCGTCGACATCAACATGGGCTGTCCGGTCAATAAAGTCGTGAAAACCGGCGGCGGTTCGGCCCTGATGTGCCAGGCCGACTCGGCCGTCGCCCTGGTCGAGAGTGTCGTGAATGCCGTGAATGTTCCCGTCACGGTGAAGATGCGACTCGGCTGGGATTCGGAAAACCTCACGGCCCCATCGCTGGCCCGCGCGTTCGAGAAGGTGGGAGTCGCCGCCGTGATCGTGCATGGTAGAACGCGTGCCCAAGGGTTCTCCGGCGGAGTGAATCGTCAAGGGATCACCGCCGTGGTCGAGGCCGTCGATAGGATGCCAATCGTGGCAAACGGCGACATCCGCACGATAGCCGACGCCGCCGCGACATTCCGGGAAACCCGTTGCGCCGCGATTTCGATCGGCCGCGGGGCTCTGTCCAACCCGTTCCTTTTTCGTCAGCTCAAGCTCTGGTCCGAAACCGGCGAACCCGGTCCCGATCCCAGCTTTGACGATCGGCTCGACGTCATGTCCGCCCACTTTCACGGCCTCCTCGACCGCCGAGGCGAACGCCTGGCTTGCCTGCAATTCCGCAAGATCATCAAGTGGTACAGCTACGCAACCCGACCCCCTCGCGAGTTGTATCACCGCTTGATCAATCTCGGGAGCGCGAAACTGTTCGACGAGACGGTCGAAGCCATCCGCGCCGCGGGACCGATCTCAGCGTTGCCGGGACATTTTGAGCCGCGAGTGCCGGTGCCGAGTGGTCCGATCGACAAGTGGTGATTCGCCCTGTCAAATGAACAAGTCGTCGACATTCATCGTCCAGCCGGGCAAGGTCGGCTCGGCGTGCGCAATCTCTCCTTTCCTGAATTCGAGGGGATCCGCAGGTGCTTCGGCTCGGTAAAGACGCACCACGATATCTCCAAGAATGTCGACATCCCAGACGGCCTTGGTCCCCGCCGCGAAGTAATCGTCGCGCTTCGCGGCCATTTCTCGTTCGGCAGTCCGACCATAATCACCGTCGGATCGAACCTCCACTGCAAATCGGGGCGCCCCTGAGATGAACGACATGGTTAAGGGGCCGGTGTGAAATGCCGCGTCGGGGCTAAAAGACTTTCTGTTGGGAAGGTCGACGATGAATCCGGCGTTATCAGGAATCGCGCGGCCGAATTGAGTCTTCTTGGCATAATCCCGAAGACTCGCATAAACTTCCCCTCCGACAGAACTCGGCAATCCGCCGGTCGGCGACATGAGCACAAGCTCCCCATTCACCAGTTCCGCTTTGCCATCTTCGGGCACATTGGCGAGGTCTTCGACGGTCGCTTCCGTTTTCACGGTCATCGTCACGGTCCTCCAGAATCGATCGATTGAACATTAGAATAGCACTCGCCCCCCCTTCGAGCAACACGGCCGCTTGTGGCCAGACCCGGCCCCCTCTAAGATGACGGAAACCAGCGCCCCGGAGTCGTGCCCCGTGCGCGTCCGACCGATCCCTACACTTCCGACCCGAAAAGGAGTGCGACCATGGCGACCGTCACCGAGCCGCGACGATCCGTCAAGAAAGCGTTCCAGACCAAGCTCCTCATCGACGGCCAGTGGCGCGAGAGCGTCAGCGGGAAGACGTTCGAGACGCTTAACCCCGCCACCGAGGAGGTCATCGCCAGTGTCTCCGAAGGGGACGCCGCGGACATCGACCTCGCCGTCAAGGCCGCGCGAAAGGCCTTCGATTCAGGCCCCTGGCGGAAGATGGACGCCCGCGACCGGGGACGACTGCTCTACAAGCTCGCGGAACTCGTCGAGAAGAATCTCGAAGAGCTTGCCTCGCTGGAAACGCTCGATAATGGCAAGCCGATCAGCGAGAGCCGCAACGCCGACCTCCCGCTCGTGATCGACTGCCTCCGTTATTACGCAGGCTGGGCCGACAAGATCCACGGCCGGACGATCCCGGTCCGCGGGAATTACTTCTGCTACAGCCGCAGGGAGCCGGTCGGGGTGGCCGGGCAGATCATCCCTTGGAATTTCCCGATGCTGATGGTCGCCTGGAAGTGGGGTCCCGCTCTGGCCGCGGGCTGCACCATCGTGCTGAAGCCGGCCGAGCAGACTCCGCTAAGTTGTCTGAGACTCGGCGAACTCGTGATGGAAGCGGGCTTCCCCGCGGGCGTCATCAACATCGTGCCGGGCTTCGGAGAGACGGCCGGCGACGCCCTGGTCAAGCACCCGGGAGCGGACAAGGTCGCGTTCACCGGCTCGACCGAGGTCGGTAAGATCATCATGAGAAACGCCGCCGACACGATGAAGCGGGTCACCCTGGAACTCGGCGGCAAGAGCCCGAACATCGTCTTCGCCGATGCCGACCTGGACGCGGCCGTGGAAGGCGCGATCCTCGGGCTTTACCTCAATCAAGGGCAATGCTGCTGCGCGGGAAGCCGCCTGTTCGTCGAGGAAAAGGTTTACGACGCGATGGTTGACAAGCTCGCGTCCAAGGCCGGCGGCCGCAAGCTCGGCGACCCTTTCGACCCGACCACGCAACAAGGGCCGCAGGTCGACAAGACCCAGTTCGACAAGATCCTCGGCTACATCGACTCGGGCAAGAAGCAAGGGGCGCGTTGCGTCACCGGTGGCGAGCGGTTCGGCAGCAAGGGCTACTTCATCAAGCCCACCATTTTCGCCGACGTCAAAGACGATATGGTGATCGCCACCGAGGAAATTTTCGGCCCGGTGATGCAAGTCTTGAAGTTCAAGGAAGTCGATGAAGTGGTCCATCGTGCCAACACGACGGATTACGGCCTGGCCGCGGCGGTCTGGACGCGCGACATCGCCAAAGCGCACTCGATCGCCGCCCGCATCCGCGCCGGTACCGTCTGGGTCAATTGCTACGACGTCTTCGACGCCGCGGCGCCTTTCGGCGGATTCAAGTCCAGCGGAATGGGCCGCGAGCTTGGCGAAAAGGCGATCGACAACTACACCGAGCACAAGACCGTGACAGTGTCGCTGGATTGAACCGCGAAGGGAAACAGACGGAGGCCGACGACCGATTACCCCGGATCGGGCGTCGGCCTTTTCCGATACGCCTCATGCGAACACACCGCCATGTCGATCACCGATACCGAGATGCTGATGCGGTTAGGCGCGGCGATCGTCCTCGGAGGGGCGATCGGATTCGAGCGCGAGCGCAGAGAGCAGCCCGCGGGCCTTCGGACGCACATCCTCGTGGCTCTGGCGTCGGCGACGTTCGCGCTCGTCTCGTTCCACGTCGAGTCGTTTCAGAACTATAAAGCCGACGGCCTGATCCGCATGGACACGGGCCGGATCGCCTCGAACATCGTCGTCGGAATCGGCTTCCTCGGTGGAGGGGCGATTCTCCACGCGGGGATGACCGTCAAGGGCCTGACGACGGCCGCCAGTCTCTGGCTCGTCTCGGCGATCGGCCTGGCCGCCGGAGGAGGGATGTTCCTCCTGGCGACCGCGGTGACCGTCCTGACGTTATTCGCCCTGGTCGTGCTCTGGATCGTCGTCGAAGTTCCCCGCCGACGGATCGTCCGGCTGGAGGTTCGCATCGATCTTGAAGGCGAATTCTTAAGCAGGGCCGATTTGATCGAGCATATTCAGCCGATCGGAGCGACGGTCACCGGGGTCGATTACCGCCGCGACATCGCGGAAAACTCTTCCCGAATGGACCTCTCGGTGAAGCTCCCGATCGAAGACCTGGAGGAGCTTCTCATGAAACGGCTCGAAGCCCTCCCCGGCATTCGAAAGGTGAACGTCCGCCGTCCTTACTGATCAGGGGCGGCGGAAGCGTCTCAGAGTCTGTCCGGGAAGTTTCCCGGAGAAAAACGATGGCGGATGACAAATGGCCGATGACCGATGCGAGAAAACCGGCGGGGAAACGCCGCGTTCGC
>JAYUFP010000328.1:0-6113 GCA_043738665.1 Isosphaeraceae bacterium | reverse complement strand
GGAACCCTCATCCGGCCTACGGCCACCTTCTCCCGGGAGGAGAAGGACGGACTTCGCGATCCGCCGGCTTCGCGCCGAAGGATTGCAAAGTCCCCCATTAACCCTTCTCCCCCCGGGAGAAGGTGCCGCGAAGCGGCGGATGAGGGGCTTCTCGCCTTGCGATCAGGCCAATGGAACCCTCATCCGGCGTACGGGCTCGTTCAAGAGCAAGAACCGAAGACTCCGGCCCCTTGCCCGGAACGCTGCAAGCCTTCGAGGTCGTGAACGGAAAAAGGTGTCGGATACCGCTTTGCATTGCTTTATCTATCCCTCTTTCGAGGTCAGACGCAATGCAAAAACGGTTCCTGACACCTTTTGCTTCGCCGGACTAATTCGTCGTGGCGACGCCCGGGATCGAGTCGATCCGGTTGATGAGGCTGTTGAACCCCGTGCTGAAGTTGTTGTTGAACGACGTCGGGGCTGTGCCGAAGCCGAAGAAACCGTTGGTCTGGCCGGTCACGAACCCGTTGTTGAAGCCGTTCGCGAAGTTGTTGCCGTTGAAGTTCGAGCCGAACACGCTGGTGAACCCGTTCGAGGCGAGGTTCGCCTGGCTCGTGGCAGGCGTCCCGACGAGAGGATTGACCGCGTTGAAGATGTTCCCCAGGCTGTTGTTGAACGCGGTCGTCACGTCGTTGTTAAACGTGCTGCCGCCGAATTGAAGATTCTGAAGGGTCGTGCTTAGACTCGTCAAGTTGTTACCCGTGCCCGTGCCGAATAGGATCGGCGACAGGGCCGCGGTCGCCCGCGCGGCTCCGGGGAAGACCGACAGCCCGCTGTTCAACTGGAAGGCGGCGGTTTGCAGCGCCGTGCCGGCTTGCCGGTTGAACGCGCTGATCGCCGCCTGCGAGGGGATGATCGGCTGGCCGTTCGCGTCGGTCGTGCCGTTGGGGAAGAGCGTCGAGTTCGCCACCCCCGAGAACGTCTGCGAAAGCAGGCCGAGCGTGTTGCCGACCTGGTTCATGAGCCGGTTGCTCATGAAGAGCTGGATCGGGATCGGCTGGCCCGCCGAGTTCACCGAGCCGCGGGTCAAGGCGCCCGAGGCGAAGAAGTTGGCGAGCTGATTATTGGTGGAGGCGAGCGTCGTGTTCAACTGCCGGCCGACGGCGGCCTGAAGCGCCGCGGCGGTCGCCGACGTGCGGCCCGAGGCGGCGAGCGACTGGACACGATTGATCAGGCTGTTCGTCTGTGCGCCCAGAAAGGTGTTCTGGAACGAGCGGACGAGCCGGCTCGCGGAATTGGGGAGCAGCGCGGCCTGACTGGAGGACCGCAGCGCGGCGGCGTTGGCGATCCCCATCACCGCCGCGTTGAAGTTGGTGAGTTGCTGCTGGGACGGCCGGCCGTTGGCGAAGAGGGTCGTGATCTGGCTGTTCAACTCCTGACGCAACTGGGTGCTCAGCGCCCGGTTTTGCTGGAGGAAGGCCTGGCGAACCGTCGCGACCGTCACGGCGGGCGAGAACGGCGGGGCGGCGGGCGGCGGCGTCAGAGAGGTCGCCATCGCGTGAATCGTACCGCCGGTCGCCGTGCTCAAGACCAGTCGGACCTCGAGCGGCGAGCCTTCCAGGCAGGGTCGGAAAGCGTTCCGGTTCTTCCTCGGCGCGCGGTGAATCATGGGGAACATCTCCAAGGATGTGTCGAATCACAGATGTTGTGGTCAGGTTGCGTTAGGACGAAAGGATCGGGCGGGGGACGTCCGAGACGGATTCCGTTCACGCCAAGAGAAGTTACCGCGCTGGCTTTGCGTTCCTACAAGTTAACCGATACGCACTCGCCGTGCCTCGGCGCGAAAATCGGATGGACGTCGGGGAGAAATTTTCCGCATCGGACGCAAGGTTGACCCGCGGGCGATTCCGCCCGACAATCCGCGGAGACGCGACACGACACCGAGGGCCGGTAATCATGACTGACCGAGGCGGTTTGCGACGTATGGCATTTCTGTGCGCCTTTCTGAGCCTTTGCGCCGGGGAAGGGCAGGGGGGGCCGCCCGAATCGATCGCCCCGGCGTTCCGGCCCCCTTCGGAATTCGCTCACGACCTCGGCGCGTACCGATCCCCTTTGAAATTCGACGACGGCAGGCCCGTCCGCACTGCCGGTGAGTGGGCCGAGCGTCGCCTTGAAATCCTCAAATCCTGGCACGCGTTGATGGGTTCGCGGCCCGCCGCGATCGCGAGGCCCAAGGTCGAAGCGGTCAAGACGGAGCGTCGGGAGGGCTACTCCGAGCGGCAGGTCCGCGTGGAGGTCGCCCCCGACCGCACGACCGGCGGTTACGTGTTGATCCCCGACGGCAAGGGCCCTTTCCCCGCGGTTCTGGTTGTCTTTTACGAACCCGAGACCGCGATCGGCCTGGGCAAGCCGCGGCTCGATTTCGCCTCAAGACTCGCACGCCGGGGGATCGCCGCGCTCGCGATCGGGTTCGACCCGCGGGTCATCGACACCGATAAGAGCGGGCTGAAATTGCAACCGCTCTCGTACCTGGCTTACGTGGCGAGCAACGGCTACAACGCACTCGCGAACATGCCCGATATCGACCCGAAGCGCGTCGGGATCGTGGGCCATTCCTACGGAGGGAAGTGGGCGATGTTCGCCGCCTGCCTGGACGACCGTTTCGCCTGCGGGGTCTGGTCCGACCCCGGCGCGGCTTTCGACGAGGCCCGGCCGAACGTCAACTACTGGGACCCCTGGTATCTCGGCTGGGAGCCGGGGAAGAGCCGCAAGCGAGGGCCGATCTCGGAGGAAAATCCAAGGACCGGCGCGTACAAGAAACTCGTCGCCGACGGGCACGACCTCCACGAATTGCAGGCGCTGATGGCCCCGCGGCCGTTCCTCGTCTCGGGCGGTTCGGAAGACACGGTCGAACGCTGGCGGGCGTTGAATCATGTGGTCGCCGTGAACGCGCTGCTCGGCGAGAAGGACCGCGTCGCGTTGACGCTGCGGCCCACGCACGCACTGACGGACGAGTCGATCGAACAGATCGAGACGTTTTTTGAATTCGTTTTGAAGCCCGCGAAGCCGGGTCGTTAGCTTGAAGCGGCCGCCGGTTCCTGTAGGATGGGGCGAGTCCAACGGGTCCGACATCGTGGCCGACGCCGAACCCGCCTTCGGCTCTCCCCGGGAGTCACCGCCGTGAAGCTGACATGCCTGCGATCGGTCTCGTGTTTCGTGCTCTTCGCCGTGTTCGGGGTCGCCCGCGCCGAGGATGATGTCGTCCACAAGTTCGACCGCCGGCGCCTGACTGACGAATATTATTCCGAAGGCGTCGGCGCTGGGGATTTGAACCGCGACGGGGTCATCGACATCGTTTACGGCCCCTACTGGTTCGCCGGGCCGAAGTTCACGGACAGACACGAGATCTACACGCCCAAACCCCAGAACAAGGAAGGCTACGCCGACCACTTCTTCGCCTGGATTTTCGACTTCAACGGCGACGGCTGGAACGACGTCCTCACCGCGGGATTCCCCGGCACTCCGGCATTCGTTTATGAAAATCCCCGGTCCCAAGGGCACTCGAAGCACTGGCCCAAGCACACGGTACACAGCCAGGTGGGTAATGAGTCTCCCCAGTTCACGAACATCGTGGGGAATGAACGTCCGGAACTGGTCTGCACGCAAGACGGATTTTACGGGTACGCCGAATTTGATCCCAAGAAGCCGTTCGACACCTGGAATTTCCACAAGATTTCCGATAAGGTTGCGCCGATCCCGTTCGGCCACGGGCTGGGCGTCGGCGACGTGAACAACGACGGCAGGATGGACGTCCTCGCGCGGAACGGCTGGTTCGAGCAGCCGGCTTCACTCGAAAACGACCCGAAATGGGAATTCCACGAAGTCCCCTTCGCCCCGATCGGCGGCGCGGACATGTTCGCGTACGACGTCGACGGCGACGGCGACAACGACGTGATCACCAGCCTCGCCGCCCACGACTTCGGGCTCGCCTGGCACGAACAGGTCAAGGAAGGCGGCAAGACGTCATTCAAAAAGCACCTGATCATGGGCGATAAGGCCGGGCAGAGCCGCTACGGAGTGCTCTTCACCGAGCCCCATTCGGTCCGCCTCGCCGACATCGACGGCGATGGACTTAAAGATATCGTCACAGGTAAAACCTATTATTCTCATCATAATCGAAGCCCTTTGTGGGACGCCGGCGCCGTGGTCTACTGGTTCCGCCTGGCGCGCACTCCCGAAGGCGTCGACTGGGTCCCCTTCAAGGCCGACGGCGAGGCCGGCATCGGCCGGCAACTGGTCGTCCAGGACATCAACAAGGACGGCCTTCCCGATTTCGCCTCCGGCGGAATGAAAGGGGCGCACGTCCTGATCCATCGGCTCGAAAAAGTGGACAAGGCGCATTGGCGGGAGGCCCAGCCGAAGGTGATTCATGAGGACGTGAAGCGGTAAGGAACGGGCGGGAAATCACTTCCCGGATTTCGGCCGGTTCGGGTGCGACGGGTCGAGTGCGACATGGGGTATCGATCGGGCCGAATCTCTTGGGACGGCCTCGACTTCGCAATCGTCCTGGGGTCGCGGCAAGGAGGATTGCATCGTCCAACGTTAACCCTTCTCCCCCCGGGAGAAGGTGCCGCGAAGCGGCGGATGAGGGTTCTTTTGAATGACGCCACGACCCGGGAACCCTCATCCGGCCTACGGCCACCTTCTCCCGGAGGGAGAAGGACGGACTTTGCAATCCTCCCGGGGCCGCGGACGGCTCCCCCTTACGACCGCGCCGCTTTGTGGTACATTCGCCGCCGGCGCGACGGGGGTCGCGCCTCTGGAAATCACGCAGGGAACGGAGGGTGTGCCGCGATGAGCGATCGTGAGGAACTCGACGGGCGATTGAAGGAAATCGAGGCCGCCGGCAAAGCGTATGACTCAGGTGACCTCGCCTCGGGGACGACGATCGCCAGGGCGCTTCGGGCGATCTTCCATCAGGACTCGGGGACGTCCCCCGCCCCCTTGCTTTCTCGGCTGAGCGGGACGTACACGAAACTCGCGTCGAGCGTGGACAAGTCGCCGTACCCCGCCGGCCTGTATTCGCCGATGATCCACATCGAGCTCAACCTCGTGGCCGTCTCGCAACACGTCGTCAGCTCGTCGGGCAACGCCGGGGGGATCGAGCCGCCGACGTTCAAGCCCAAGCTCGGCCGCGCGGACAAGTTCCGACAGGTCCAGGCGCCCGACTGGTGGAAGAACGAGCCGGTCTTCGTCGTCGACCACTCCAAGGCCACCCGCCGCGACGTCGTCTTGTGGTCGTCGAACCCCGAAGGAACCCCCGCCGCCGCCGACGCCTCGCCGTTGTTCCCTCTCCTGGTCAAGGCCAAGTTCACCGGCCTGAGGGGGCACTCCCAAGGGGGTTTCCAACAGGTCGTCCCCCTGGTCGAAGCCCACGCCGCGGCGCTCCGGCAGATGGCTCATGAAATTTTGAACAGCCCGGAATTGAAGAAGCCGGCACGCTGACGGAAGTTCAGGCGTATTCATGCTCACTCGTTCCCACGCAGCACGTGGGAACGAGAGTAATGAACGATGACTTGAAAATGATCCTCCCATTTTCCCCCAATTTCTCGCCTTGAATCGCGAATTGTCTTCGTAGGCTTCTCTTGCGGAGACCCCCCTTGCGACACCAGATCCTCTACCAGCCCTCGTTCAGCCTCGCCCTCGTCTCGCTCGAACGTGGCGAGCAGATCATGACCGAATCCGGGGCGATGGTGAGCATGTCGCCGACCATGAAGATCGAAGCCGCGATGGCAGGCGGCGGAGTGTTCGGCGCGGTGAAGAGTGCGATGGGGGGCGAGTCGCTCTTCCGCACCACCTTCACCGCCGATTCCGGCCCCGGCGAGATCACCCTCGCCCCCTCGGCCTTGGGAGACATCATGTCGGTGGAGCTCGCCGGGTCGAAGTACTTCGTCCAGCCCGGAAGCTACCTCGCCGGTGACACCCGCCTGACGGTCAACACGCAAGGCAGTCTCCGCGGAATGCTCTCGGGAGAAGGGCTCTTCCTGCTGACGGTGCAGGGCAGCGGCCTGCTCCTGCTCTCGTCGTTCGGAGCGATCCACAAGAAAACACTCGCCCCCGGCGAGGAATATATC
>JAYUFP010000327.1:0-6130 GCA_043738665.1 Isosphaeraceae bacterium | reverse complement strand
TCTGGGACCGTCGGGCCTCTTCGTTTCGTGAAAGGAGAGGATCGATATCTGATCCCAGCATCGGCCCGTCGTTGAGGGTCAGACTCGCCAAGCGGCTTAGGCTCACGCCGTGTTCAAACAGTCATCCGCCGCCTTGACCAACCGTCAGAATTCTCGTACAAGGGAAAGTCAGGAGATCGAGCGATGCGGCGGGTGATGATCCTACTTTGCATGACCGCGACCTTGTCCGGTCCCCTGCTCAGGCAGGCGGAAGCGGCCGGCGACTTCGTTCGCGCACTCTCCACTTTTCTCGATCCCGCGGGCACGGTCTTCTCTCCCGATGGCGGGGTCGGCGACGACAGTGGCGAAACGACCCTGAAGGCGGGCGGCATCCTAGACGTCGTTATTGTCTGGAGCCCGTGCTGGGACCAACACGCGGATATCGGCGGCCTCCCGCCTTACTTCATCCTCGTCCCCGCTCAACCCGATCCCGGCACATCTCAACGCCGTCAAGAGCTGGCTAGGTGGCTACCCCTCGTGTCAAGCCGACGCCACGCCTGGCTCCAACTCCTCCTCATCTGACATCACCCGGATGAATCGTCGTTCCGCACTGGGCATCGACCTCAGGGCGATGTCTACGTGTGCGCCGTGCGCGGAGAGTTCGCGTGATTGTCGGACACCGCCAACGCCAATGAGAGCGGAATCGCTCGACGTGATGTATTTACCGAGCGGCACACGGGGCCGAAGTCCATTGGACTGGCAGGGAGATTTACGTGAGGCACTTGATTCTGCGTGTCACGTCGTCGGTGTGGCCGGTTCAGACATGCCCCAGCCACCAAATGGCCGGGTCACGGCAAGAGACGTTGGCCGACGACAGTGTTGAGCCGGAGCATGCTCCGGCGGTGCCTCACGACCGTGTCCCGGTACTGGCGGACGACGTCGTTATACGCCTTCTGGGCATTGAGGTAAGCGATGGCGTCGACCTCCCCGAGGGTGAACTGTCGGTAAACGGTATCCCGCACCCGGAGTGCGTCGGGCAGAAGTTCACGCTCGATGCGCGCCACGATGGCCCGCGTCAAGGCGTACTCCCGGTCCGCCTTCCGTACCTCCGCGATCATCCGCTGTTCCTGGACGGTCAGTTCGGTCGTCACTTGGGAGACGTTGATCTTGGCGCGCTGAATGTTCCCCTGGTTGCGGTTGTAAACCGGCAGCGGCACGGTCGCGCCCAGCGCCCAGGACCGCACGCCCCCTTCGAACGTGTAGGGCTGGTACAGCAGGTACACGTCCTGGAAGCGGTTCCGCTCCGCGAGCCGCACGTCAGCCTGGGCGCGGGCGATGCCGAGCCGGAAGGCGGCCAGGTCGGGTCGGAAGGCCAGGGCCATGCGGATCAGGTCGTCGACCGGCAGGGGCGGGGGAAGGCGGTCGTGGATCGACCCTCGCGGCTCCAGGCTGTCGGCCTGTTCGGTGGGGATGTTGAGCTGGACGCACAGGCTCTGCTTCGCGTCGTGCAGAAGTTCCCTCGCGTCCATAAGCCCGAGTTCGGAAGCGTCAAGCTGGCCCTTCACCTGGAGAAAGTCGGCTTCGGTGATGACCTTGTTCTCCAACTGGGACCGCGACGTCTTCAGCACACCTCGCAGCCCCTCGACACTGGCCTCGGCATAGCGGAGCGTTTCCCGCTCTCCCAGGACGTTGACGAACGCCGTGTAGAGGTTGTCGATTTCGACGCGGACGGCGTCCTGGAACTGCGCTTCGAGCACCCTTTTGGCCTGGCAGGCAACCTCGATCCGCGCCCGGCGCTTACCGTTGAGGTCGAGCGGGTGATTGAAATTGATGTCGTACTCGGTACCGTTCTGGACCGAGGAGCCGCCGCCCCGGCCGCCGCCGTTGCTCCCGTAAGGGACGCGCTGGGCATCGAAGAACATCAAGGGGTTGGCGCGGAGGCCGGACGTGAGAACATCGGCCTGGGCTTTGGGGATCTCATGGAACTTGGCCCGCAGGTCGAGGTTCTCGCGAATCAGCCGTTCGATGGCCTGGTTGATGGTCAGGCCGTCGGGGGGACCTTCCTCGTCCGGTCCGGAGGGTATCGCCAGAGCGCCGTACAGCGGAAAGTTGGAGATCGGCAGAGTGACGGGCGCGGCGATCCCCCGGGGGCGAGGGGCCAGCATCCCCGCTCCCGGCCTGGTGGTCGCGGTCGGCACGCGCGGGAATGCCGGCCCGGGGCGACCGCCCAGAAGGCCTTCGTTCGCTCCCGGGACGTTCTCGAAAGAGAGGCCGCCTGCACCGGGGGAGCGGCCCAGGCTCGTGACTCCGGCCTCGTGCCCACCAGTGCCGCCGATGATCGTTGGCAGCAGTTCCTCTACTTCCTGGGCGCGGACGTCGCGCGTCCCGAAGACGAGGACCATGCCCAGCACCAGACTCCCGAGAGTCACCCATCGGGTCATAACTCCGGCCTCCTGCCGGGGCGGGGAACGGAATTCTTAGCAACAAGGGTAATCTCGGTTGTCTCGGTAATCTCGCACCACAAAAACCAGACGCCCGTGAGGCGAGCAAACGCGGCGCGGCAGCCAGAAACCACTAGTATTCATCACTTAAGCCGCACCGCAGCGAGCGCGATCCTCGGCGATTCGTTCCAAGGACTGAACCATGAAGCGGGTCTCACGCGGACTGACGGCCACACTCTTCGTGTTAGGGATCGCCTTCATCGTCGTCGCCTGGGCTCGCCCTGGCTGGCTCCCCGCCTGGGCTCGTCCCGACCTCGACCGCTTGCCACCCTGGGCGCACTTCGGAATTTCTGACGAGGGGACGGGACGCGGCGGTGAGGAGGATGTTCGGAAGCCCGAGGCGCCGAAGGCCGAGAACGTCAAAGGGGCGCTGCGCGATGTCAAGTTGGCATCCGCCGATCTCGCACGACGGATCGGAATCGAAACCGCCCAGGCCGTCACGGAGCGGCACTCGCACCGCCTGACCTGCAACGCCGAGTCGGCCTATGACGCCCGGCGCTCCGCCGAAGTCCTCCCGCGTGTCGCCGGGGTGCTCCGCGAAGTCAAAGTCGATCTGGGTCAGTTGGTCCACAGGGGGGACGTGCTTGCGGTCGTCGACTCGGCCCAAGTCGGTGCGTCCAAGGCGCAATACCTGATGGCCCGATCCGGCGAAGAGTTGGCCAGGGTCACCTACGACCGGACCGTCAAACTGACCCAGGCCAAGGCTGCCCCCGCCAAGAACGAACTCGAAGCCCTGACCGCCCTGAATCAAGCCAAGGCCGCTCTGCTGGACGCCGAGCAGAAGCTGCGCAATTTCAGCTTCACGGACGCCGACCTCAGTCGGATCGCCAAGGAGAACGACACCAGGAACATGCTGGAGATCACCGCCCCCGTCGAGGGAACCGTCACCGCGTGGGATGCCACCCTTGGCGAGGCGGTCGAGCCGACGACCCAACTCTTCGCCCTGGCCGACACGACACGGATGTGGGTCTGGATCGACGTCTACGAGCACGACATTGCCGCGGTCGCCGCGGGCCAACAGGTGACGTTCACGATCTCGGGGACCGAGGAACCCGTCTTCGCGGGCAAGGTGACGTGGGTCGGCACCGAGGTCAACGCCACGACACGCACCGCGCGGATCCGGGCCGAAGTGGCCAACCCCGGCGGACGCCTCCGGGCCAACCAGTTCGGTCAGGCGAGGGTCCAGATCGAGCCGGAGCACGACGCCTTGGTGGTCCCGAGGGAGGCCGTGCAGGATGATGGTGCAATCAAGATGGTGTTCCTGCCGCTGTCCGAGGGTGTCTACCGCCCGCGGAAGGTCAAGACCGTGCCCACCGAGCGGGACGACGTGGTTGAGGTGGTTCAGGGTCTGGAGCCCGGCCAGTGGGTCGTCACCACCCACGCCTATATCCTCAAGTCTGAGTTGTTCCGGGACCGACTCGGCGCCGCGGACAACGATTGAACGGACTGACAAAGAAAAGGGTGTGTGATGCTCAACGGCTTGATCGGGTTCAGCCTGAAGAACCGATTCGTCATCCTTCTGCTGGCTGCAATTCTGGCCGTCCTGGGCGTCCGGGCCGCGAGCCAACTTCCCCTCGACGCCTTCCCTGACACGACGCCGGTTCAAGTCCAGATCAACGTGATCGCTCCGGCGCTCGCGCCTGAAGAGGTCGAGCGTCTGATCGCCTTCCCCGTGGAGTACGCCCTCGGTGGACTCAAGGGGCTCCAAGAGCTCCGCTCCGTCTCCAAGTTCGGGCTCTGCCAGGTCGTGGCCATCTTCAGTGACGACACCGACATCTACTTCGCCCGCCAGCAGATCAACGAACGGCTCGGCGAGGCCGACCTGCCCCAGGGCATCGCCCGCCCGACGATGGGACCCGTGGCGACCGGCTTGGGCGAGGTCTATCACTACCTCTTGACCAGTGACGTCTACGACCTCTCCGAGCTACGCACGCTCCAAGACTGGGTGATTCGCCCTCGCCTACGGCGGGTTCCCGGCGTCGCCGAGATCAACTCCTGGGGCGGGTTCGAGAAGCAGTTCGAGGCGCGGGTCGACCCGGTCAAGCTCACCAAGTACAAGCTGACGCTCGACGACGTGGCCCAAGCCCTGCGAGAGAACAACGAGGATACCGGCGGCGGGACCATCGACACGGCCGGGGAGGCCAGTCTGGTCCACGGGGTCGGCCGGGCGCGGGTGCTGGAGGACATCGCCGGGGTGACGATCGCGGCCCACGACGGGGTGCCTATCCGGGTAAAGGACGTCGCGACGGTCGCCCTCGGCCACGTCATTCGTCGGGGCGGCGTCACCGCCAACGGCAAGGGTGAGGCCGTGCTCGGTCTGGGTTTCATGCGGATGGGCGAAAACTCCCGTGAGATCACCCAGGCCCTCGACGAGGCGCTCGACGATGTTCGCAAGGCGCTCCCGCCCGGCGTTGACATCGAAGTCGCCTACGAGCGAACCGACCTCGTCGACCGGGTCCTTAAGACCGTCGAGCGCAACTTGCTGGAAGGGGCCGTCCTCGTCGTCGGCGTCCTGTTCGCCTTTCTCGGCAACCTCCGCGCGGGGCTGATCGTCGCATCGGCGATTCCCCTGTCGATGCTCTTTGCGGTGACGATGATGCAGCGGGTCGGGATCGCCGGCAGCCTGATGAGCCTCGGCGCGATCGACTTCGGCCTAGTCGTCGATAGCTCGGTCGTGATGGTCGAGAACTGCGTCCGCCACCTGGCCGAAGACCGGTCTGATCGCTCGAAGCTGGCGATCATCCGCGACGCGGCGGTCGAGGTCCGCAAGCCGACCCTGTTCGGCGAGTTGATCATCATGATCGTTTACTTGCCGATCCTGACCTTGCAAGGGGTCGAGGGGAAGCTGTTTCGCCCGATGGCGCTGACGGTGGTCTTCGCGCTGGCGGCGTCGATGGTGCTCTCGCTGACCTTGATGCCCGTGCTGGCTTCGCTCGGACTGTCTCGTCACCCTTCGGAGAAGGAGACTGTCGTCGATCGGTTGGCCCACCGCCTTTTCCAGCCGCTCTTACGCCTGGGCTTGCGGTTCCCGAGGACGACGCTGGTCGCTGTCGCTGCCGTCACGGTGGCAGCAACCCTTCTGGGATTGACCTTGGGCTCGGAGTTCGTCCCAAAACTCGGCGAGGGGACGATTGTGATCAACACCGTCCGCCTGGCCGGCGTGAGCCTGAGAGAATCCCTGGACTACGGCACGAAGATCGAACAGATCCTCAAGGAGGAATTTCCGGACGAGGTCGATAAGATCTGGAGCCGGACCGGAACGGCGGAAGTAGCGACAGATCCGATGGGACTGGAGATGACCGACGTGTTCATATCGCTAAAACCCCGCGAGCGGTGGAAGCGGGCGACATCACAAGAGAAGCTTGTCGAGGAAATGGCCGAAGTCACCGAAAAACTGCCTGGGATGCGGGCCGTTTACGGCCAGCCGATCGAGGAGCGGATCAGCGAGATGGTCGCGGGCATCCGGGCCGACCTGGGGATCAAGATCTTCGGAGAAGACCTGGAAGTCTTGAAAAGACTGGCCGCCGAAGTCGTCGAGGTCGTCGAGAAGATCCCCGGCGCGGCCGACATCGGGGCGGAGCAGGTGACCGGGCAGCCGGTCTTGCGGATGGAGGTCGATCGGCAGGCCCTTTCGCGGTACGGGGTCTCCT
>JAYUFP010000326.1:0-1932 GCA_043738665.1 Isosphaeraceae bacterium | reverse complement strand
GACTCTCCGACGAGCAGTGGGCGGCGCATGTCGAGGGAGACGTCGTCCTCACACCGACCCGCGCGAAAGGGCTCGCATGGATCGACCCCGCGACGATCCCCACGGCGAACTCGCAAGGGCTTGGGAATCCGACTCTGGCCTGGCGCTGGACGGCCGACGACGCGTCGGCGGAGGTCGATCGGGGTCGGCCCAGTTCGGCGCCCCGCGCTTCCGTGCAGCTCATCGCGACTGTCATGCCCGGGCGGCTGGAAATCCGCGCCAGACTGGGCATCGTGGTTCGCGACGGTGTGTTGAGAACCCTCGCGGTGGGGTTGAGCGAAACGGTCGCCAACGCCGATCAATGGCGGCTTCACGACGAATCCTCGGGCCGATCGCTCATGCTAACCCCGCTGCCCGCCCGCGACTTTGAGAAGGCGGGGCTCTACGGTGCGGCGACTGCGTGGACCTGCGAGATCCCCCCGTCGCTCCGAGGCCCGCTCGGCCTTGTCCTGACCGGTGCCGGGTCTCGGACTGAGAGCGTGCGGATCCCCCTCGTCGTCCTGCCGAAAACACTCGAGGCTGACGAAACGGTCCTGGTGCAGGCGGTTCGCGGGGTTCGGACGACCGCGAAAACATCGGGGGTCGTGGCCCTCAATGCCGACCTCGTGGGGGAATCGTTCGCAGCCGAAGCCACATTGATGGGCGAGGGCAAGCCGCTCGGTTTACCTTCAACTTACCGCCGCGCGCATGCGTTTCGCGTCGAGAATCCGATCGGGACCATCGAGATCGACGCAGTCACCCTCGAAGCGGCCGGTCCCGGCGGCGTGATCCGCGAGGCGCATCTGCGGACCGTCTTCAACCCGGCCGGGTCGAACTGGCAGAGGCTCATGCTCAAGATCGCCCCTGACCACGCGAGGACGCTCGACATTACCTTGCCGGCGGGTTCGCGATTGGAGCGACTCTCACGCGACGGTCAAAGTGTCTCCCCGCTTCGAACCGGGGGCGGCTTCTCGATCCCGCTTCGGCAGACAACCCGTTCCCCGTCGCGTTCGGTCGTGACCGTGACACTCGATTACCTCGCGCCCGAGGTTCCCGCGGGCACCGGTTCGTCGATCGTGCTGCAACGGCCCGCGCTGAGTCTCCCTTGTCTCGCCCTGACGTGGGAGGTGGTAACCCCCGACCCGTGGCGGGTATCCGGATGGAACGCGGCGCTGACACCTCTGGAGCCCGGCCCGGCACTCCCCACCTTCCTGAATCGCATGGTCGACGGATTCCACACGGTTTCGTCCATTCTTTCGAGCCGATCGTCTCCGCCTGACATCAAGACCAAAGCGAGTGAATTCAATGCCCGCGTGCTCGATGGGCTGCCGGCCGAGATCACGCTCGGGGAGTGGCTGACGCGCTGGGATGCGGGCGCGTCTCCGGTCGTCATCGATCGAGACGCTCTCTCCGAAACGGGATGGGGACCGAAGGCGCGACTCGCCCCCGCTCGAATCGAACCGGGCAAGGCGGCGTCGGCGGTGGCGGTGCTCGACGCGATGGGCATGGCAACCGTGGTCATTGGCAAGGTGCGGTTGGTCACGACGCGATCGGAGGCCGAAACCGTCTCCGTTCGGTCGGCGAATCGTCCCGCCCTCGAAGCGGTCCTGCACGAAGCGATCGCCTGGGGGGCCGATGCATCGGATCGGTTTCAGGCGGTGGGGCACTGGCGCGAGGAGCCGACCCCGCGTTCTTCCGCGGATTCGTCCGGTCACGAGTCATTGATCCATGGCAGGAATGTTCGCAGGTTCCGAACATCCGGTTGGCCCGCGAACGGGGCGGAAGTGAGTCTGGTCGATACCATGAGCCAGGCGCGTTGGGGCTGGGTCTCGGCACTCGCCGTGCTTGCGACGGGGCTTTGGTTCCTGGGAGGGCGTTCGACAATCCCGGTTCAAGCCGCCGCGATCGTCGCTC
>JAYUFP010000325.1:0-6133 GCA_043738665.1 Isosphaeraceae bacterium | reverse complement strand
AAGCCCGGCTGTACCACCATCGATCGCGTAAAGTCATGCCCCGATTGAAGAATCAATTGCGAACATAGGAAGAAATCGTCCGGATACAGTAGAATTAGGAAGAGGTAATGAGGCGCAATCAAGGATTCACGACGGAATTTGCAACGCCGGCGATGGCAATTCACGATGAATTTCATCGAGCCTGTATCCGAACCCCGGTCCCTGAACGGTCGAAAAATCGAGCAGCCCCGATCGGCGCTGATAGAGGCCGGGGTGGACGACCGCTTCGGCCCGGGAAGCTTCCGGGTAGAACTGCATTCCGTTCGACTCGACCCCCATGATGGTCCCCGCGTGCGCCGCCAGGAGGACGTGGGGGATCTGGGCGATCATCGGGTTTGTGAGGTCTTGAACCATGAGCAGCATTTCATGAGCTTTTGCCCAGCAGAGGCTCAGAATCGCCCCGGTTTGGGTCTTGCAAGTCTTCAACGCGACTCCCGTCCAGCCCAGCGAGCGGCCGAGCTTGACCTGGTGCCAGTCGTGGGCACTTTCATCCATGAACAAAGGCTTTCGTGCCGAAACGCCGCGGACGTCGATCCGGTGCGTCTCCAGGTCGTAAGGAAACGGCTGCTCGACGTAAAGGATCATCCCCAGCATTCTAGGGTTCTCGATCAAGAGCCGGTCGAGGATCGCGTTGACGTACGATGGCTCGCCGACCGTGCAGTTGAAGTCGACGCTGAGCCAGTCGACCCCCTTCTCGAGCGCGAGCTTGCCGACGGTCACGGTCCGCTTGTAATCCCAGTCCGCGTCGTTCCCCGTCAGCTTGACCTTTAGGCATTTCAGGCCGTCGCGGTCGACCCAGTCCTTGAGTAGAACGGGGTAGCCGTCGGCCGGTTCGGAGCCGGTCAGGTCACCGGGATCGATCGGGTCCTTGCCGCCGACGAGATGCCATGCCACGATCTTCTTCAGGGGATTGGCGACGAGGTAATCGGCGGGGTATTTGCCTTGAAATGAAGACCTTGAGCCTTCGGCGGAGGTCAGATACGCGGAGAGGTCGACGTTCATGTATTCGGCGTTGTAAGTGTCGTAGACCGGTACGCCGTGGAGAATCCCATAAGCGTCGTGTAGGGCGATGTCGAAGGCCGAGGTGCAGACCAAGGCGGCCAGCCAGGGCATCGGCTCCCGGCCGGGACGCTTATTCTTGTTAAATTGGTCGAGCAAATCGGGCAGCATGTCGTTCAAGAAGCGATGGCCGACCTCGATCGGGTGACCCGGCTCATTGATGGTCCGCCCCCAGACGTCGACAAGGATCTCACAAAACGACTTCAAGACGGAATGACGTTCCTCGTAGGGCAAAGGGCTTGGCCAGACCCATTGCACGCTGAGAGGAGTTTCGCCCCAGCCGGCGGCCATTCCGCCGTCACGGCTCTTCACTTCAAGCCGGACCCGCGCGCAGGTGACCTCGGTGGTGACCTCAGTCCCGAATTTCAGGGGCATCCGCGTCTTGATCGGCAGATAATATAGCGCGGCGGCGGTCGGGACGATGTCTTTGGCGTTGAGGGGCATGCGGGATTCCTGCCGAGGGCTGGGCGCGAGGCGTTTGAGGTCCGACGACGATTTAACAGTCTCGGAGACGGGGCAACAAGCCCCGAAAGGGGAACCTTTGGAGTGCGGGAGCTTGATCCCGCTTGAGATGACCCGGCCTAACCCAATGCGCTGACGAGTTTAGGCCTCTTGCTCGAAAGCGGGAGCAAGCCGCAGCGCTCCAAAGTGGTTGTTGATCGGCGGAGAGAGACCGTAGTCAACAACCTCGCCGCGCGTTACCTTGTGCGTTCCCTCGGGCGGCCGGACGGACGACCGAACCGCGGGAACGCACCCGTTTTGGAACGTGAGGTCCTCGCCGTGCGAATGCTCCGCCCGATCACTGCCGCCCTTGTTCTCGCCGCCCTGGCGCCCGCGTCCGCCGATGGGGCGGAGAAGCTCAAAGCCCTGATCATCACCGGGGCCAACAACCACAAGTGGCAAGAGACCACCGAGGTGCTTAAGGCCGTCCTCGAAGAAAATGGCAAAATGAGTGTCGATGTCGCCGCCGATCCCGAGGTGCCTATTTTCTCTGAGGTCAAAAAACTCGCCGGCTACGACCTGATCGTCTTGAACCTCAATCAAGGCAAGCGCTGGACTTCGATCCGCGAACGAAACTTCCTCAGCTACGTCCGCGAAGGCGGCGGGCTCCTCGTCTATCACGCGGCCGACAATGCGTTTTCCGGCTGGGACGAATACGACAAACTCGTCGGCGGCACCTGGCGGTCGAAGGGAACCTCATTCCCCGAGAAAGGGACGTTCCACCCCAAGTACGGCCCGTTCGAGGTCAAGGTCGTCGATGAGAACCACCCCATCACGGCGGGGATCAAATCGTTCAAGACGACCGACGAAATGTATTCGAACCTCAAGCTTCAGGACAACATCCACGTCCTCGCGCAAGGCGAGACCGACGGCAAGCCGCAACCCTTGCTCTTCGTCTCTGAGTACGGCAAGGGGAAGATGTTCCAGACCGCGCTGGGGCACGACGTCAACGCGATGAAGACGCCAGAGTTTCGCGAAACGCTGAAGCGAGGCGCGGCCTGGGCCGCCAGGACGTCGACGGCGAAGTGAACGGGGCCACCGCCATGGAAGCGTTCTTCTCTCTTGAGAATCAGGTCGCGCTCGTCACCGGAGGTGGGCAGGGGATCGGCGCGGCGATCGCGCGACGTCTTTCCTCCGCGGGCGCGAAGATTGCGGTGTTCGACGCCCATGCCGAACGCGCCGAGGCTCTGGCGTCCGAACTCGGTGGAACCGCGATCGTCGGAGACGTCCGTTCGGAATCCGACGTTGCCTCGGCGATCGCCGAGGCGGAGAGGACGCTCGGCACGCTTTCGATCGTCGTCAACAACGCCGGGATCACGGGGAGGACCGACCTGAGCTGGAACCTGACGCTCGATGAGGTTCGCTCCGTGCTCGACGTCAACGTGATCGGCACGTTCCTGTTCTGTCGCGCGGCGGTTCCCGGAATGCTGGCACGGGGATACGGGCGGATTGTCAACGTGGCCTCGATCGCGGGGAAGGAAGGAAATCCGACACTCTTGCCCTATTCAGCGTCAAAGGCGGCGGTGATCGCGATGACCAAGTCGTTGGCGAAAGAACTCGCCGGAAAAGCCGACGTGACCGTCAACGCGATCTCTCCCGCCGTGATTCACACCCCGCTTCTCGACGGGATGGCACGCACGACGGTCGATTATATGATCGGGAAAATCCCGATGGGACGAGTCGGAACCGTCGAGGAAGTCGCCGCCCTGGTCCATTTCCTGGTGAGTCGGGAGGCGAGCTTCACGACCGGTCAGTGTTACGACATCAGCGGCGGCCGAGCCACCTATTGAGGAATCGCGGGGCGGACGGGACGATGGCGGTGATTGGAAACGAATCCGGCAGGTTGGAACCCACCCCCATGCGTGATGGATCGCGGTGCGACCGTAGTGAATCGAACGGCGATCGCAGCTCCGAGACGGGCGATGGACGCCGCGCGTCCGAACGCTACTGGTTCGTTCACCCCAACGGCGGCTGGCAATTCATCGACCCCCGCCAGTTCGATATCGACCGTCTTGCCGAGAAAGCGCGCTTGATCGGCGGCCGATTCGTCGTCGAAGGCGAGGACTTCATCGCCCAGATCGACCCCACCGTCGAGACGATCGTTCAGAAAGACCCCGACGGCCCCCCCCGACGCTTTGAGCCGCCGATCTCGGCGCTCGCGCCCTTGTTCGAGAGCAGGCTCCGCCGGATCTACCTCTGCCTCGTCGATTTCGAGGTCGATATCAATACGAAGCCGACGACCCGCGTGCTTGGCGGGTATTACAAGACACGTCGGCTCGTGCGAGTCTACTCACACGACCGCCAGCTCGGTCGTCGCCCCTTGGAAGAACTCTTCGACACGTTCCTCCACGAGATCGCCCACCACGTCGAGTACACCGAGCCCGACTCGTTCCATGCCCGAGACTGTGAACGGGTTCCGGGCCGCATGCACAGCCGCCTCTTCTGGAAAATTCTCGGTGACCTGAAAGGACGATGGGCGGACTTGCAGACCAATGAACGATGACGGATGGCGAATGACGGATGACGGACCCTTGAGAGGAATCCGGCTTGGCCATCCTCGGTCCGTCATCCGGAATCCGCCATTCTGTGTCGGTCATCCGGAATCCGCCATCCGTCATTCCTTTTCAGCAATCGTCACTTCCCCGCCAATCCAAGCTGCTCGACCTTCGCCGCGACGTCGGGTGCGGCCTGCTTGGTGTTGATCTTCTTGTCGATCTCCTTGATCACGCCGTTCTTGTCGATGTAGAACGTCCAGCGGTTCGCGACGCCTCGCTGTTCGTTGATCACACCATAGGCCTTTGCCACCGACTTATCCGGGTCGCTGAGGATCGGGTAGTCGAGGTCGAGCGATTTCGCGAACTTCTTATTCTCGGCGGCCGTGTCGATGCTCGCGGTGAAGTAAGCGACGCCAAGCTTCTTCATCTCGGTGCTTTTCTCGCGGAACGACTTGCACTCGGCCGTGCAACCGCCTGTGAACGCCTTCGGATACCATGCGATCACGACGGCCTGCTTGCCCTTGTAGTCGGACAGGGCGTGGGTCTTGCCGTCACTCCCCATCATCGAAAACCCCGGGGCTTTGTCCCCGACCTTGAGGTCCGCGGCGGCGGCGAAATTGGCCAGTCCCAGACCGATCACCGCGACGCCCGCACACACGCCGCGCGAAAACAGAGTGTTCATCAGAAGTCTCCCTCATCCTCGTCGGTTTCAAGATCACGCACCGCAAATCGGTGGGCCGAACGTTTCGAGGCTAGCAGGAGAGCCCGGCCGGTTCAACCGAGTCGCGCCCTCGCCCTCGAGCTTTGCGATGTCCAATCAGGTGAGAAGCACGAATTCGGCAACGAACCGCAGAGATCGCAGAGATCGCGGAGAGGAAATGAGCAGAATGGCGAAGATCTCTCCGGACGCCAAATGGACATCGATTGTCGTTGATTCTCTCCCTGATTTCTCCGCGCTCTCCGCGATCTCCGCGGTTCATCCGTGTCGTGTCCGGCATGAGTTGTTGATTCGCAATGGACATCGCAATCCGCCCGAGCCGTCGCCCTCGACCGACCGGGTCGGATCGGGTTACACTTGGTGATCGCGTCCGAGCCGGAATCCGTCCCCGGAGTGGGGAACACGGCGCTATCCCTTCGCCAGGGTTTGACGTCCCATGTCGTCCGAAAGCCTGCCCGCCAAGCCGCCCAAAACCCGGGCCATCGTGAAGGTCGCACCCCTCGGCGAGCCGCCTCCGGAATCGACGGGCCTGCGCGCATTTGACGCCCTCCTGATCCTGGCGTTCCTCTCGCTCACGTTCTTGCTCGGCCTTTTTCCGCTCAAAGACACTGACTTCTGGTGGCACTTGCGCACCGGCGACCTGATCCGCCAAACCGGCTCGGTTCCCAAGACGGATCTTTATACCTATTCGAGCGAAGGGCGGCCCTGGGTCGACCTCCATTGGACGTTCCAGGTCGCGGTGAGTTGGCTCCACGAGCGGGGAGGAGTGCCCGCGCTCACGCTTTCCAAAAGTATGATCACATGCATTGCCGTATTCTTGCTGATCACGGCGAGGCGTCGGGAATGGCCGATCTGGGCGGTCTTGCTCGGTTGGATTCCGGCGATCCTCGTCTTGAGCGGGCGGAATTACGTCCGGCCCGAGACGTTGACACTCCTTTATCTGTCCTGTTTTCTCGCGGTGCTGGCGCGGATCGACCGGCTGCCGAAACTGGCGTTCGTGCTGCCCATCGTTCAGGTCGCGTGGGTCAACGCCCAGGGGCTTTTCGTCTTCGGCCCGATCCTGCTGACGGCGGCACTCATCGACGCCGCACTTCGGCCGGGAGCGTTCGCAAAGGGAAGAATCGGCTGGTGGCGACAGGTCGGGTTGGCGACGGTCCTGACAGGTCTGGCCTGCCTCATCAACCCGTACGGCCTCACCGGGGCGCTTTACCCGTTGCAGATCGCCGGAACGATGAGCAACCCGGTATTCTCGAACGCGATCGCCGAGCTGACGCCCATCCCCGCCTTCATTAAGAAGGACGGCCTGATCAGCCTGCCGATG
>JAYUFP010000324.1:0-6133 GCA_043738665.1 Isosphaeraceae bacterium | reverse complement strand
CGCAGTTACGGTCGGCTACAGAGGTCAAACCATAACCCCCTGGCAAGGACTCGCACCTCGCCGATTCAGCAAACTTGCAGGCGCACGCATTCCCACGGAGGACCGTGGGAACGAGCGTGATTTCCAGCCGTGTATCGGTTCGTTGTTTTCATTTGGAAGAACTCTTGTGCTGGCGGGCTTTTGCCAGCACGCTCTTAATCGTCACGGTCGCTCCACCTTGCCGCTTGCTCTCGTCGGCGGCTTCCATGAAGGCGAAGAGCTCGATCGTCTCCTTGGCGCTCACGGGGGGCTTTCCGGACCGGAAGAATTTGCAGACCTCGACCAGGAGGGGTTCGTAGCCTCCGGAGCCCTCCGCACGGCCGACTCCCTTTGTGCCGAAGGCGATCACGCCGTAGTCGGCCTTGCCTTTGCGGATTCCCCGGAAGGTGCCCACGCGTTCGCCTTCCCAGACCCCCGTCACGACGTCGGTGCCCGGCGTGTTGACCCTGGACACCGACACGCAGCCCGGCCCCATGACCGTGAAGAGCGACTCCACCCCGTGAATGCCGTACCAGAAGAGGTCGGGGTGGTGCTCCTCCAGCGGGCTTGGGCTGAAGGCGTACGCGCCCACGATCTCGCCGACCTTCGGGTCTTTCCTCAAGGCCACGATCGTCGGGTTGTAACGGAGCGACGAGCAGGAAAAACAGGGGGTGCCGTATTGCTCGGCAAGCTCGAAGATCTTGACGGCGTCGGCCAGCGAACCGGCCAGGGGCTTGTCGATGAACACCGGCATACGGGCCTTCAACACGGGCTCGGCCTGGGCGAGGTGCTTGCGGCCATCGACGCTCTCCAGGAAGACGACGTCGACCTTGCTGAGCAGAGTTTCGATTGAGTCGGCGATCTCGACCTTGAAGTCGTCGCGAAGCTGCTTGGTGAAGCCTGCGACCCTGTCCCTGCTGGAGGCCACGTCGGGGCTCCCCCCGGGAAAGGCGGCCACCACGCGGATGCCGGCGAGATCCCCATTCGACTTCGGGTCGTTGAGAACTTTCGTGAACGCGACGACATGCGAAGTATCGAGCCCGATAATCCCGGCCCGGAGCGGTTTCGGCGCGTTTTGCGCCTCGGCGGGAGGTAGCGAGATCGTGGCGAGACCGATTGAGACCAGTGCGATCCGGAAAAGTCGTGCCATTCGAAGCCTCACGTTGGGGACAAAGCGACGGAGACGCCCCGGTGAATTTCGGACAACGGGGCGTCGGCGTCAAGGACCCGGCGGTGTCGACTCCGCCCGCGTACAACCGCCAGCCTCTTGATTCGCCCTCGCGGATCGACCAGCATGATCGTGCGATCGAGGATCTCGATCATGACGCCTGCCGAGTTCTCTCGCCGCGGTTTCCTCGCCCTTGCGATGGCGGCCCTCGGGTCCGCACTCATTTCGTGGAGTCCACCGATGATTTCTCGTGGAATTCGGAACCTGGCACTATGCGCCGCGGTCCTTGGGATCGAGGCAAAAGCCGTCGAGCCGCTAAAAGTCGGCGTCTTCGAGGTCGACGCGTCGCCGCCAGTCGGTAGTCCCTTGGCTTACGACCCGACCAAGAGAGTCGACCCGCCGCTGAGCTGTCGCGGTGTGGTGCTGGTCGGCGACGGTGCGCCGGTGGTTCTTTGCGCGGTGGATTGGATTGGCATTGCGAACGAGGGCCACTCCGAATTCCGCGCCGCACTCGCGAAGGCGGCCGGGACGGCGGCCGACAGGGTTTGCGTCCATGTGCTTCACCAGCACGACGCGCCGGTCTGCGACTTTTCGCTTGATAAGATTCTCGCCCCGTTCAAGATCAACGACGAGGTTCTTGATTCCCCGTTCGCCCGCGAGGTGATCGCAAGAACGGCGGCGGCGGTTCGCGAGGCCTTGGCAAAGGCGAAGCCCGTCACGCACATGGGATTGGGTCAGGCCGAGGTGGAGAAAGTGGCATCGAACCGGCGGATTCTCGGGCTTGACGGCAAGGTTCAGTACGTCCGTTACACCGCGTGCGAAGACCCCAAGATCCGCGACAAGCCGGTCGGCACGATTGATCCCATGCTCAAGATGATCAGCTTCTGGAACGGTGATGAGGCGGTGGTCGCCTTGACTTACTATGCCACTCACCCGCAGAGCTATTACCGAACCGGCATTGCGAACCCGGATTTCCCCGGCATCGCACGCGACCAGCGTCAGACGACCACAAAGATCCCTCATGTCCACTTCAACGGCGCCGGCGGAAACATCGGCGCCGGCAAGTATAACGACGGCTCCCATGAGAACCGCCAGATCCTTGCCGACCGCGTGGCCGCGGGCATGGCAAAGGCGTTGGAGGCCACCATCAAGACTCCTATCAGCGCGGCCGACCTGGGGATCGAAGTGATACCGGCGGCCCTGCCCCCGGCGCCTCACCTCAACGAAACGAGCTTACTCGCGATCGTGAACGACGCGACCAAACCGGTCCGTCACCGCGCGGAAATGGCGAGCGAACTCGTCTGGCTCCGCCGGTGTTTGGCCGGTGACACGATTGATATCGCTTGCCTCCGGCTGGGGAAGGCCCGTGTGATCCACATGCCCGGCGAGCTGTTCGTCGAGTACCAGCTCGCCGCCCAGAAACTCCGGCCCGATCTTTTCGTGGCGATGGCGGCTTACGGCGACTACGGGCCGGGTTACATCGGCACGGAGGTCGCCTATGCCGAGGGGGGGTACGAGACGGGGCCACATGCCTCCCTCGTTGCCCCAAAGGTCGAACGCGTGCTGCTGAACGCGCTCGACCTGTTGCTCAAAAAATGACCCCTATTCGTGTTGTCGGCTTGGGAACGAAGCAAAACATGGACAAGGGCCGAATCTCATCGCTCGTCATCGCCGTCTGCTGGTTGATCGCGGCGTTTGTCGTCGGGCCGCTCGAACGCGATTCGAATGGCCGAAATGCTCTCCCCGCGATCGTCGGCCTGCTGACGGTCGCGTTGGGGCTCATCTGGTACGGCGATGAACTCGGGGATTACGTCGGAACGGCCGGTCGCGGCGACATCACGCAGCGGACCCCCGGTTGCATGGTGAAATTTTTCGGCTGGGTCATGCTCTTGGGCATGGTCACCGCCTGGTTTTATCAGGTTATAAGCCGATGAAGACAAAAAGTTTTGTATGTAGTATAGTTTCGTTGACTAATCTTGTCTTTCTGCTCGTTCCTTCGATCAGCGATGGTGCCGTCGACCCCGCGATTGTTTTGGGAAATGACCTCGAAACGCGAGTCAAGAGTGCCGTCGTCGAACGCGCCCAGATCGAACAGGATCTCGGAGAACTCAATGCGAGGATCGCAAAACTTAAGAGTGCGAAGCGCCTCGACGTAAACGACCTCGCCGACGTCGAGGTTCATGCCAAGGGCATCACCTGGGCACTCCGCCACGAAACCACCCTCACACCCGCCGACCTGGTACTTCTAAAAATTGCCGTCGAACATGATCAGAGTCGTCTCACGGCGATGGAACGTGGCATAAGACCGTGGGCCGAAAAAAAGGGGAAAGTGGTACGCGGCTATGTCTCCGCGGTCGACGGTTCCGTGCAGCCTTACGGTGTCATCGTTCCCGCGAAATTCGATGGGGCGAAGCCGATCCGGCTCGACGTCGTCCTGCACGGGAGCACCAAGCCGACCGGGATGAGCGAACTGAGGTTCATGAGCCGGTTCGACGAATCCGGGGACGCCCCCGACCAGGATTTCATCGAACTTCACCCCCTCGGGCGCGTCGAGAACGGCTACCGCTGGGCGGGCGAGACGGACGTCTTCGAGGCCATTGAAGACGTCTGCCGAAAGTACCCGATTGATCGAGACAGGGTCGTGTTGCGGGGGATGTCGATGGGGGCTTCGGGGACTTGGCACCTCGGGCTCAAGCACCCCGACCGCTTCGTCGCTCTCGGCCCGTACTGCGGGTATGTGGACACTCACCAATTTTCAGAAACGCCGCTCGCCACCTTCGTGAAAGTCGGCAAGTTGCCCTCCCATCAGGAGAAGGGGCTACACATGCTCGACTCGGTCGACTATGCGGCCAATGCCGGGATCGTTCCGGCAATCGCTTGCATGGGCGAGAAGGACGTTTTCTTTCAAGCCCATGTGATCATGGGCGATGCCATGGCGGCTGAGGGCCTGACGGTGGTCAACCTGATCTCGCCGGGCACGGGGCATGTCATCGACCCGGTCACCTTCAAGGAACAGATGAAGCGGATCGAACCTTACGCTTCGAAGGGGATCGATCACGCTCCGAAGCACATCCGATTCGTGACGTGGACTCTGAAATACAACCGATGCCACTGGGTCGAGATCCTCGGGCTTACGGAGCATTACGCTCGCGCCGAGCTTGACGTGCGGACGCATGACGATGGTTTGGTCGAGATCGCCGAGCCCAAGAATGTCACGTCGTTCGCGATCTCGCCTCCCGTCGCGAAAGCCGAGACGTTGCGGGTCACCGTCGGCGGGAAGCCCGTGGATTTGAAACTGTCCCGTTTGAAAATCCCTCACAAGACGGGCGATCGCATCACGCTCGTCAAGGGGAACGGGCAGTGGCATCGCGTTTTGGTGCGAACCCACTTCGACTGGCAAAAGACGCCGGGCGTGCAAGGGCCGATCGATGACGCCTTCACGACCCCGTTCCTGTGCGTGAGGGGGACCGGCACCCCTTGGAATCCGCTGGTGAAGCGATGGTCGGACGCGAATCTCGATCGTTTCGCCGCCGAATGGACCCGGTATTTTCGCGGCGAGCTTCGCGTGAAAAATGATACGGAAGTCGCTCCTGAGGATCTCAAGAAATACAACCTCATCCTTTTCGGCGATCCCGGCAGCAACCTCTGGATCGGCAAAGTGCTCGGGCACCCCTTGAGCCGTTTGACCGCCCGGTGGACCAGGGAAGAGTGCGTCATCGGCGACGGGACTGTGAAAGCGTCGGCGGCCGACCACGCCGTGAAATTGATCTGTGCCAATCCGCTTTCGCCCGATCGTTATGTGGTCTTGAACAGTGGGCACACGTTCGGCGGGAAAGAACTCGGGAGCCTGAACTACCTGCTGTTTCCAAGGCTCGGCGATTGGGCCATGGTCAGGCTGACCGACGACCCCCGACGAGATGAGGTGGTCCAGGCCGGCTTCTTCGACGAGCGCTGGCGTTTGCCCGCCGCCGACGCGGCGCCTTGACCGGTATGCGGGAGAGTTGCCATGCGCATCGCCGTCGGCGGGATCATGCACGAGTCGAATACATTCGCCCCCTTGCCGACCGACCGCGCCCGGTTCGAGCAAGGGAGCCTTTCGAAGGGCGATGACCTCGTGAAGGTCTGGGGAGACGCCCACCATGAGATGGGCGGGTTCATCGCCGGCGCATCGAAATACGGCTACGAACTTACCCCGACCGTCATGGCGTGGGCGACCCCCGCGGGACCGGTTGAGGACGCGGTTCTGGATGAGGTCGTCGAGGAGATCGCCGAGGGTTGCAAGCGGGCGTCGGCCGACGGGCTGCTCGTGGCGCTTCACGGGGCGATGGTCACCCACTCTCACCCCGACGCCGACGGCGAGGTCTTGCATCGCCTCCGCAGGCTGCTGGGGAATGACCTGCCGATCGTCGCGTCTCTCGACTTCCATGCGAATGTATCGATGGAAATGGCCGACCACGCCGACGCCCTGGTCGGATACCAGACTTATCCGCATGTCGATCAGCGCGCGATCGGCCTCAAGGCCGCCGAGCTGATGGTGCGGACGGTCCGGAAGGAGGTCCGCCCTCGGACGGCACTGGCATGTCCGCCGATGATTCTTAACCTGCTGGGACAGGACACCGACCGCGAGCCGATGCGGTCGCTGTTGACAGTGGCACGCGAGGCCGAGCGGCGGCCAGGCATGTTGTCGGTCAGCCTGATGGCGGGGTTCCCTTATGCCGACGTCGCCAAGATGGGGCCTTCCGTGATTGCCGTCGCCGACGGAAATCGTGGCATGGCGCAGGACGTCGCCGACGAACTGGCGGAGCGGATGTGGGATGCCCGCCGCGAGCTGTTCGTCCCCTGCCCCGGGCCGGAGGAGGCCGTACGGCTTGCCATCGCGTCCGATCGAACACCGGTCGTTCTCGTCGATCTGGGTGACAATATCGGCGGCGGCTCCGCCGGAGACGG
>JAYUFP010000323.1:0-1939 GCA_043738665.1 Isosphaeraceae bacterium | reverse complement strand
CGTCTTCTCCGAGCCCCGAAGGGGCGACGGAACCACCGAGACATCTGCCGCCCCTTCGGGGATCAATGGAAAATATTTTCATTCTCATCTGATTCCCTATCGGTCGCCCCTTCGGGGCTGCAAATGAACTACGGAGAATTCGTCTAATTCCCGGGGCTACTAACGCTCGCCCGGATCGGGCTGCGAACACGCGATCGGGTGTCGATGACTCGGACGCCATCTCCCTTACCTGTTTGCGAGGGGGGAATACCTTCGCTCACAACCCCGAAGCCTCACCTTCGGGCTCAACGTCATCGGGCAGCACACCCCGTCGGTCGAGGTTCAAGCCAATCGGTTCGCCGAGCTTGGCGACGGGCCGGGCGCGGAGCCGACTTTGAAGGGCGAGGTCTTCTTCGCTCGGAGGCTCAACCCCGGCGAGGTCGACCTGCGCGTGGGCGACCGCGATCGCGTAGTCGGCCTGGGCGATCGCCGCCTCGGCGTCGGCGGAACGGGCTTCGGCCTCGATCGACCGGAGGGTCGACAAGGCGACGTCCGGAAACGCCCCCAGTCCGTTCAGAACGTTGCGGACCCACCGCAGCGACGAACCCGCCTCTTGCCCGCGTGCCATCAGGAACGCGGCGACGCAAGCGTTGGCGTCGCGGTCTCCCAGGGCGCTGGCGACGAACATTTCCAGGGCCTCCGGCGCGGCCGTCTGGAGCGTCTCGACGTACGCCGCGACGATCCGCGGGTTCACCGAGTCGGGGCGGTCACAGGCCAGGTCGATTTTTCGACGCTCGGACTGTTCCAGAACCCTGGGTCGGATGGCTTCGAGCTGTCGCCTCGTCCACTCGATCGCCGCTTCGTCCCCTGCCCTGCCGGCCGTTTCATGGAACGAAAGCAGGGTGTCAAGGCTCGGAGCCATCTGGCCGCCGGGCATCGAACGGGTGAAGGTCCGCCCTTCGAATTCCCGGGCGCGGGTCTGGAGCTGCTGCTCGACGAGCGTCAATCGGAGGAGCCGGTTCGTCTCGCGCTGAAGGCCTTCCAGCGACAGGTGGTCGTGGGCCCGCGTGCGGGCATTGCCGGCCTCGACCAGGCGGTCGAGAAAAACGCGGGGGACGGGGCTGAACCCCTCGGCCTGCCGCTTCAAGGTCGCTTTGAGCTGCGAAGCCGCGACCGCCGCCTTCTCGCGGGCGACCTTGACGGTCAGGTCGCCGCGGCGGACCTGGCGTTCGAGGTCGTCCCGAAGCATTTGAAAGCCGGAGAGGACTTTGTCGGCCTCGGGCTTGAACGATTTTTCATGATGGAACGCACGCTCGCCGGCCTGGCCGAGCGCTTCTCGGAACGGATTCAGTGGCATTGGGATCTTTGTCTCGTTACGGGTTTGGTTTTCTCGGGAAACATAAGGGACGCGTGTTTCGGACTTTTCGGGAGGCGGGAATGACGGATGGCGAATTCCGAATGGCTCTTCCGGTGTTCCGGGCGGCTGGGTGATCGGAACTGAAAATGATCGATTACCGATGTCCAATGGCCGACAAAACCCGCTAAATCGTCCATCGGCCATTGGTCATTGAACATCACGGGGGTCAAACGCCCAGAATCCCGGGAGAGCCTTCCGAATGGCGGATAAGACGCATTTCCAAATGAACGATTAGCCGCATCTCTTTCGCATCCGTCATCCGGAATTCGCCATCCGTTATATGTTCCGCTTCATGCTTTAGGCGGGGGAACGTCTTTGTGCGGCCGTTCCATTTCGAGTGCGGATCGGGAGGCGAGAACGCGGTTCATCGCGCGCTCAGCGTGCCGGATCGCGCGGCAGCGACCTCTCGCGGTCCGCTCGATTGTGATTACCAGACCAGGGCCGGAGAGCCTCGCTTTCCATTGCCCGTCACGCTGAAGCTCCCAACTCACGAGGCAACGGCGGAGCCCCAAGGCCTGCCGCAGCCGTTGCGCCCGTCGTTCG
>JAYUFP010000322.1:0-1939 GCA_043738665.1 Isosphaeraceae bacterium | reverse complement strand
CCATACACCATCTCGGCGAGCCTGGATCAGGCGAAGATCCCCGTGGATTTCTGGACCGGCCTGGGGATCGCCCCTCGGCCATCGTTCGATCTGGTCGTGACCATCGCCATCGACCTCGGTGCCAAGGTCGACGAGGGACCACCGGTGACGGACCGTGATCTGATCCTCGGAACGAAGGATGGCAACAAGATCGGCAAGGTCTTCGAGGAGGTCCACACCATCGGCGGCGTGGTGCTCTCCGCGGCGACGGGCCAGCCGATCCCCAGCGCGTCGGTCGGCGTGGCCGATGCGGACCGGACCCGCGACGTGACGACGGGCCCCGACGGCCGGTTCCTGATCGCCGGGCTGCGGGCCGGGGCTTACCGGCTTCGAGGCGCGGCAGCCGGATTCGCGACGAAAGTCAAGCTCGTGGACGTCCCGATCCAGAACCGGGGCGATACCTACGACCTTACCTTGACCTGAGCCAAACCGGCCGCTCGTTGCGGACGGATCGGAGCCTTGAAGTCCGGCGAGAGTCGGCGTTGAGTACCAGAGTATCGAGGGCACAGCGATGGCAGCGTCCACGTATTCTACTCCGGGCGTTTACGTCGAGATCCAGCCGACCACACCGCCGGTGCTTCCCCTGGGGACGAGCACAGCGGCGTTCATCGGGGCGGTGGATATCTCTGACGCGGACTTGCCGCCTCACCCCGATCCGACCAAGAAATTTGTCGCCGCGCTGGAGTTCGAGCTTGTGCCTTTGACGAACTTCGGACAGTTCCCGACGAAGTTTGGCACGGTCGGCGCCAAGAACTCGCTGCTGGCACACGCGGTTTTCGGGTTCTTCCAGAATGGCGGCAGTTTCTGCTACGTCCTGCGGACGAAGGGGGTTCCGGATGCCGCCGCCCTCGTCCGAATTGACGTGATCCTGGGTGCGAAGGACGACATCTCGATCGTCGCGGCCCCAGGCATCTTGGACGAGACGGTCCAGACCGCCTTGATCACACACTGCGGGCGGATGATGTACCGGATCGCGGTCCTCGACGGCATAGCCAAACTGGCGGACGAGACGAAGGTTCCGCTCCCCGGCGACGTCACCAAGCTCGTTCCAAAGAAGGAAAACAACTTCGGCACGGTCTACTTTCCCTGGATCAAAGTCGCCAACCTCAAGGACAAACCGGCAGAGGCTGAGAAGATCATCCTCGTCCCGCCGAGCGGGCACGTCGCCGGGATCATGGCCCGCGTGGACACGCAGTCGGGCGTCCATTATCCGCCCGCGAACGAGGGCGTCTTCGGCGCGCAAGCGCTCGCTTACGAACTGGGCAACGCCGAGCAGGGGAAGTTGAACGATGCGGGCGTGAACGTCATCCGCAACTTCCGGGGGAACATCAAGGTCTGGGGGGCACGGACGCTCGCCGACCCCGCCGGCGATACCGCCCAATTCAAATATGTTAACGTTCAGCGCACGATGAGCATGATCGGCCACTCCATCGACGTCGCATCACAATTCGCTGTATTCAAGCCGAACAACCAGAAGCTCTGGGCGCAGATCAAGCGCGCACTCACGGGATTTCTCACGAACCTGTGGCGCGACGGGGCCTTGTTCGGGACTCAGCCCGAGAACGCGTTCTTCATCAAGGTGGATGAGTCGAACAACCCGCCCGAGGTCCGCGAACTGGGCCGCGTGATCATCGAGGTCGGCGTGGCGATCGTCCTGCCGGCCGAGTTCGTCATCTTCAGGATTCAGCAGTACACGCAAATCCCCAAGCCTTGATCCCAAACGGCGCGACGCGTCGGACCGCGAGGCCCCCTCCACCCACGTTGAGACGAAAGGCATCGCATGGCCAGGCAAGACCCCTACCGGAACTTCCGGTTCCTGATCGAGATCGACGGGATCACGCAGGCGGGCTTCAATGACTGTAGCGGGTTCGGTTCGAGCACCGACCCGATCGAGTACCGC
>JAYUFP010000321.1:0-6148 GCA_043738665.1 Isosphaeraceae bacterium | reverse complement strand
CCACCAGTCACGGTTCATGACCGCGAACAGGTGGGCGACCTCGCGCGCCACGACCGCGTCGTCGATCACAATCATTGCGTCGAAGACCTTGACGTGAGAGAGAATCCGCGAGGCCTCCGAAGGGACCGTCACTCCGCAGGCGAGACTGTCTCGCAAGAAATAATCGAGTCGGTCGGCACAGAGCCATGGAAGCGGACGTTCCAGGATTGGGTAAATCGCGTCGTCATAAAAGTCTTTCGGCGCGAATCCAAGGAGGTCAAGCGCGCGAGTGATATCCGGCCGGTTGAGGAAGACCGGCTTGAGCGCCTCGTGATGGTCCTGCTGTTCCGAGGAGACGATGAAGTCGACCGCGTGTGAGAATGCCGTATGCGAAAGGTCGTGAAGCAGCCCTGCGACCTGCTCGATCGGACGCGCGCCGAGCCTTCTCAAGAGCAGATGGACGCCGAGACAGTGCTCGTACCGCGTCACCGTCTTGAACGGGTAGGCGAACGCCGACGGCCCCGCCTGTCGAATCCCCTTCAACCGCTGGAATGTCGGACAGGCCACCAGCGCGACCACGCCCGGGTCTTCCAACGAAACTTCGCCGTAAACCCGGTCATCCCAACGCATCGAGTGCTCCTGAGTCGCAACGGTTCCTCAACAAGGATGATCCGGGGATCAGCTTCATATTTCAAGCTGTGCAGAGGGTCACGCGAACCCGGCGTTCGGAGTGGGGGGCTTGCCCCCGCTCTGGTCGATCCCGGAAATGATCCCGTCGCGGGGGATCGCTGATCGCGAGTGCCAAGCCGCCGCACTCCATCGGGTTCGCATTGAGAATTTCACCCTCAATGCACTCGATCATAGTTCCTTGTCCGAAGGTTCCTCAGTAAGATCGACGGCAAGGGGTCGCGATCCTATCGCAACGGTTGTCGCGAAAGCCTTGTGCGAGGCTTCCGTGACGACGTGATGGGCCGTTTCCGGCCCCGCACTCTTCGCCAGTCAAAAAATCAGAGGAGACGCGCGACGTGAGCATGCCATGGAAACGCGGGATGTTCGGAGTCTTGACCGCCTCGGCGCTCGGCCTTCTGGCCGGTTGCGGCGGCGAAGGCTCGACCGACTCCACAACACCGGGAACCACGCATTCATCGACCGGGGGCCTAGCGAGTTCCGGCAAGGAGCCCCGGCTGCTTTTCATCACGAACAGCAATTCCGACTGGTGGAGCGCCGTCGAGAAGGGCATGACGGACGGCGGGAAGAAGTTCGGCGCCAAGGTCGAACTCCGCCGCAACGAGGGCCAGCCCGAAGGGCAGATCAAACTCCTCGAAGACGCCTTGAGCCTTCCCGACGTGCAGGGCGTCGCCGTTTCGGTCCTCGAAGCGGAGTCTCCCGGCATCGCCGACAAGATGCGCGAGCTTCAGAAGGCCGGCAAGATCGTGATCGCCATCGATTCCGACGGCCAGAGCGACGCCCGCCGCGCCTACATCGGCACGAACAACCGAAAGGCCGGCGAGGCCGCGGGCAAAGCCGCCGCGGCACTTCGTCCCAAAGGGGGCAATACGGCAGTCTTCGTGGGAACCGCCTCCGCCGCCAACGCCATCGAACGCCGCGAAGGCTTTTTCGTCGGCGCCGGGTCTGCCTTCAAGCAGGTCGAAGTTTTTGAGGACGGCGGCGACAAGAACCGCGCCCAGCTCAACGTGACGACCGCCGTGACCAAGTACCCTAATCTGGACGTCCTGCTCGGCCTCTGGTCCTACAACGCGCCTCGGATCGCCGAGGAAGTGGGAAAGAGCCCCGACCTTCGGAAGAAAGTCAACGTCGTGACGTTCGACCTCGACGAGCAGGCCGTGGAACTCATCGAGAAGCACTTGATCGACGCCTCCGTGTGCCAGAACCCTTACGAGATGGGATACCAAGGGGTCCGCCTGCTCAAGGCCTATGTGCAGAAGGACGAGAAGACGATCGCCGAGATGCTTCCCGCCGGCGCGACGACGATCGACACGGGGGTCCGCGTGATCGTGCCCACCATGGAAAGCCCGGTTAAAGCTGACAACGTGATTGACATCAAAGCCATGAAAGAATGGCTCCTCAGCAAGGGTCTCAAATCGTCGTGACGAAACGTCGGATGGCCTGTTTCGGCCGACTAGGTTCGCGTGACCGGCAGATTTCCCCAGGGAAATCGCCTCTCACGCGATTTTTCTTCGAAAATCCCGGAAAAAAACACGATTTCGCGCGGAGTCGCGCTGCAAACCCGCGAGTTTTACTGTAGTTATCCAAGGAGAGGGGGTTGTTACGTCGGGTCCGAGCCTTCGGCATGACCCGGCGTTTGGGTTCGTTGAGGTGAATCGAGCCATCGTGCGCGTGCGTGCCTCCGCGGCAATCCCTCCGTCGCCTCGTCCGAATCAGGAGTCTACTTCTCATGGCCAAGAAAGCCGCAGCCAAGCCCGCCGAAGCGAAACCGGCGGCCCCCGCGCCCGCTTCCAAGTCCAAAGCCGCGACCAAGGGCGAGATCTACGGATCGATCGCCGAGAAGTCGGGCATCGCCAAGAAAGACGTCGCCAAGGTATTTGAAGCTCTGAGCGAGCTGATCGGCAAGGAACTCGGCAAGAAAGGCCCCGGCCAGTTCGTGATCCCGGGCATGCTCAAGCTGAAGGTCGTCCGCAAGCCTGCCACCAAGGCCAAGCAGGGGATCAACCCGTTCACCAAAGAGCCCATGACGATCAAGGCCAAGCCCGCCCGGAATGTCGTCAAGGCCGTGCCCATGAAGGCGCTTAAGGAACTGGTCTGAACGATGAAAGACCTCGGAGCCCGTCCTCCGAGGTTACGGAATTCAATTGAGGCCCGGAAGAGTCGCGGTGCCCGCCGTAGACCCTCCCGGGCCTCGGTTTTCCAAGGCGGCAGTTGAACCCGTCTCAACGGAAAGGACGAGTCCGCGCACGCTCGTGGCTTTCCCGGGGAAATCCAGTAAGATCGACGGCGCAAGGCAACTGAGCCGGCTCGAAATTGTCCGTGCCCGCGCCTTCGACGGCCTTCCATTCCACACTTCGGCAACCCTTGTGACGCTCATGACCGATGACACGACGCGTGGAATGTCCCTGACCGCGTCTCTTCGCGCCGCCGCTCGGGTTCCCGAGATCGGGCTTGCCGTTGGAATCTTGGTCGCGCTCACGGCGATCTATTTCCTTGACCGCTCAGGTTCGTTCTTTTCGCCGTACAGCCGGCAGACGATGCTCCACCAGATTGCCCTCTTCGGAGTGCTCGCGGTGGGTGTGGCGGTCGTGATCATCTCGGGTGGAATTGATCTATCGATCGGTGCGGTCGTCGCGCTCTCTTCGGTCGTCTGCGCAAAGCTCCTCCGCGAATGGCTCCGCAACGGCGCGGCACCGACTCTTGAGCCCGGATTGCCGATCGTCGCGCTGGCAATCAGTCTGACCTTACTCATGGGACTGGGCATTGGCCTCCTTCACGCCGCGATGATCAACTCGTTGCGTCTGCCGCCGTTCATCGCGACCCTGGCGACCATGGCCGGCTTACGGAGTCTGGCCTCGATCATCAGTCGAAACTCGACGATTAACGCCAATTATCCCTCGTTCCGCGTGCTCGGAAATAATGCCTGGGTGACTCTGGGGATCTTTGCCGTCGTCGCATTGGCCATGAGCATCGTGATGGGGGCGACGGTGCTGGGGAGGCACCTGTTCGCCCTTGGAGGAAACGAAACCGCCGCCAGACTCAGCGGCCTCCCCACACGAAAGCTCAAAGGCGTCGCCTACGGCATCTCGGGCCTGCTCGCGTCGCTGGGAGGCATCCTTTTCACGGGCAGGAGCGGCCAGGCCGACGCCCGTCTCGGCGTCTCTTACGAGCTGATCGCGATCACGGCAGCCGTCGTCGGCGGGTGCAGCCTATCCGGGGGAGTCGGCTCGATCCGTGGGACGGTCCTGGGACTTGTCCTGATCCAGATCGTCATCAAGGCGACCGGCCAACTCGCCCCGCAGGGGATCGACAGCACCCAGGTCGAGGGGCTCGTTCTGGGAACGGTCGTGGTCCTGGCGGTCGCTTTCAATCAGCGTTTCCGCGGGCGAGGTTGACCCGTGCCGTCGCCGCCGCGGCGTCCTCGTGAAACCGTCCGCACTCCGCGGTGGCGCTTCGGCCTATTTGATGCGATCGCGAGGCGGCGACGGCAGCGGCGGCTCGCCGCGTGGCTCAAGGCCAGGAGGACGGCATCAGGTAGCAGTGACTCGCACGCCGTCGAGGAACCTCTTGCCTTCTGGAAGCGCCGATCGGTGGTCGGGATCCTCCAAGGTGTGGCCGCCGAAGCCCTGGTTGTCGCGATCGGGATCACCGGCTACGTCATGCTGGGCTGGTCGGCCTTCGACGCGCTTTATATGGTGGTGATCACGATCTCAGGCGTCGGCTTCGGCGAGGTTCGCCCGCTGGTTTCCGTCGCGGAGCGCGTCCACACCATGCTCATCATCACCTTCGGCATGGTGACAGTCGGCTACACTCTGGCCAGGTTTATACAATTTCTCACCGAGGGTGAGATCCAGAACATCCTGGGGCATCGACGCATGATCGGCCAGATCGCAACACTCAGTGGACACACCGTGGTGGCCGGGTTTGGCCGGGTGGGTGCGTTGGTTTGCGACGAACTCGCCGCGGCCGACCTGCCGTTCGTCGTGATCGAGACGAGCCTCGAGAAGATCCCCGAGATTGAAGGGAAGGGCTATCTTTGCGTCCACGGAGACGCCACCGAGGAAAAGATCCTTCGGAGCGCCGGCCTTGAAAGGGCCGAAACCCTTGTGACGGTGATGCCCAACGACGCCGCCAACGTCTACATTTGCCTGACGGCGCGTCAAATGGCCCACAAGGTCAAAATCATCGCCCGAGCCGAGCAGCCGAGCACTCAAAAAAAGCTGCGCCAAGCAGGCGCGGATCACGTGATCTTACCTGCACTGATCGGCGCGCATCGAATCGTGTCGCTGTTGACGAACCCTTCGGCGGTTGAGTTCGCGGAACTGGTGACGTCGCGCTCCAGCCTGGCGATTGAAATGGACGACGTGCCGATCAAGGAAAAGAGCCCACTCGCGGGCCAAACCTTACGAGACGCCGACATCGGCCGACTCACCGGAACCATCGTGATCGCGGTGAAACGCGTTGACGGGCGGGTCGAGTTCCCCCCGACCGGCGAAGTTCCCCTCGTCCAAGGCGACAGCATCGTCGTCCTGGGGCGCCGCTCCAATCTGGATCAGTTCCGTCGGCTGTTCGAGATTTGATGGCCTTCGGTGGGTCGTTTCGAGGGCTGTTGCAACCTGTGTTTCTCCACAAAAAAGCCGCGAGACGTCTCGACGATGACGTCTCGCGGCAGACAGAAATTGCTCAACAGCGTGCTCACAATCAAACGGTCGGAGCGAGCTTCGCAGCCTTACGGCGTTTCAGATAGAGCAGGCTGAACGGAATCGCGGTGCCGAACATCGCGATCGTGGCCGGTTCCGGAAGAACGGTATTCACCGAAGTGTTTTGCTGTACTGTGGCGCCGTCAACGCCCATGGTGAAGCCCGTGAGGACGATCCTATTGGACAGCGTGTAACCGAGCCCTGATCCGACAACGAGCTGAGTCACGGTGTCGGCACCATTCGGGTTGAATGTGTGTGACACATTGTTGAGAGTCATAGCGGCGGGACTGCCGAAAGTCGAAGACCCTAACGCGGTCGAGGCTGGATTGACCGTGATGTTCGTGGTGGTCGACGAGGAACTGAGGAGACTGTACAGAGTCCCGATTGGGAGAGTGAATTGGGACAAGGCGGCGCCTGCCACTAAACCTTGTCCCGAAGTCACGAGTCCGTTTCCATCCGTCACGATCAAACCCACGGGCGTCTGGACAATGTCTAACGTCAACGAGACGGTGGGAAGATTAGAACTGGTGGTGGTGATGTTGATGCTCTGCTGCATGTTCCCGTTGGTGACGGTTCCCGGGAAGTTGCTGGTGAGTGTATCTCCGATCTGGTAACCGTCAATCAAGATTCCGGCGGTTTGCCCGAACCCGCCTCCATTTGAGGGAGTGAAATAGTAATACTGATTGACCGACCCGTCATTCACCGTCAAACGGAGGTCAGCCTTGGCCTGATTAACCACGCCTCCGGCAAGAATCGCCAGGGCAAGGCCAACAGCCCGTAGC
>JAYUFP010000320.1:0-6166 GCA_043738665.1 Isosphaeraceae bacterium | reverse complement strand
ATTGTTCATCGGCCATCGGTCATCGGTCATCGGCCATCGGCCATCAAGTACGTCCGACCTGCCTAGGAGTCGTCGCCGGGTTCTTGGGCCTCGTCGGATTCGTCCTCCACTTCCTCGGTCTCCTCAATCGGCTCATCCCCCAAGGCGTGAAGCGCGTCCTGCCGCTCGAGCCATCTCCAGAAGCCGAAACAGGCTGAGAAGAACGTGCTCGCCAGGTGGTTGACTAGCTCTTGCTGAATGCCGACTTCCAGGTCGAGCCATTGCTCACAGACGATCCTTCCGGTGGTCGAGGTGTTGGGGTCGTCGACCTCGAAGTAGACCTTGGGCATCTTGTAGTGGGCGTTCCACTCGTTGCAGAGCCTCAGGATGCGGTCCCATTCGTAGCGGGGGACGCGTCTGAGGGTGTCGCCCCGAAGACAAAACTGCTCCTGCCCAGGTCCGGAAACCGCGAGCAGGAATCGTGGGTGCCCCTCGATCTCGTCGTCATAACCGAACTGGACGATGAAGTCGCCGTCGCGGTCGCGGAGGTAGTGAAGGCCGTCGTCTTCAAGGAACGCCTCGATCATGGCGTGACCAAAACTGTCGACAAATCCCATGCCCGGGTTCTCCGCTTCAGACCAGTCGCGAACTCGTCCCCATTATAGGGTGTCCGCGGGGTATCAGGGCGAGTCCTGCGCGGCAACTCAGGAGGATTGCAAAGTCGAGAAGTCCTCGAAACCTCGCCCGCAGTCTAATCGCGGAGATCGCGGAGAACGCGGAGACAAGACGCGAGAAGAAACGAGAGCGGATTCGCTCGCCTTTCTCTCATTTCTTGGCTCTTCTCCGCGATCTCCGCGGTTAATCCGCTTTTTGACTTTGCAATCCTCCCGCGCGGCAACTCGGCGTTTTTCAGACGCCTTGCCTGACACGGTAAGATAAATGGATAACGTCTTGAGGGCGTTGAGCGATCGAGAAAAGCGTGGGATGTGGCGGACGGGATTTCGCCGAAGGGATCGGCGAGATCGTTCGGCGTCGGATTCAGGACGTACTCATTTGGGAAGGCGGTCTGGGGGTCATGTCGGACGGTGACGGTTCATGTTCGATCGGGGCGAGCCCTGATATCGACTTGCGGGCGTACGTATACCTCGGTCTCATGGTCCTGATCGGGTCTTGCACGGCCCCCGCGGCGAAATACGCGGTCAGGGAACTGCCCGCGGGCCTTCTCCCTTTGATTCGATTCGGCGTGGCGGGACTCTGCCTGCTGCCGATCGTCGGGAAACGCGGCGGCAACCTTCGGCGGCTCTTCAAGGAAGACTTCGGAAGACTCGCCGTCGCCGCGGCGCTTTGCGTTCCGGTCAACCAGACGTTTTTCCTGAACGGGGCGAGACTTGCGCCGACGTCGCACGTCGCGCTGATCTACGCCTCTTGCCCGCTTTTCGTGCTGCTGATGTCGATCGCCATGGGCCAGGAGCGGCTCGTGCCGAGTCGGCTCGCCGGGGTGATCGCGAGCATGCTCGGCGTGGTGGTGATCGGTCTGGACAGCTTCTGGCGAGGGGGCGCGGGGGGTCAGGAGACCTTTCGGGGCGACTTGATGCTTGTCGGGGCCGTGGCGTCCTGGGGTGCGTATCTGACGGCGAACAAACCGCTGATCGCCCGATACGGGCCGTTGACGGTTCTGACCGGCACTTTCCTTGTGGGCACAGTGCTGCACGTCCCTGTGGCCCTCATCACGATGCCTTCCTGGGCACCGCTCTCGAATGCTTCGGGCGCGGCCTGGAGAGGTCTGTTCTTTCTCACATTCGTCGTGACGGTCGTGGGCTTGGCGTTCCAGAACTTCGCGATGCGACGGCTCGACGCAAGCCAGGTCGCGTCGTTCGGCAACGCCGCACCTCTTCTGACGGTCTTCTGGGGAATCTGGCTGTTCGGCGAATCGGTCACACCCGCCCTGCTGGTGGGCGGGGCGTTGACCTTGGGAGGCATCCTCTGGACGAGTCGGCCCGCCCGAACCGCTTCGAGAACGGCGAGCGGCGACATTCTCAAAGTGCCTGCCGAACTGGAGAGGCTCGCCCCGGTGGTGACTCGCTGATCCGTCTCAAGCCGCTCGCTCGGATCGCATCCACCAACGGCCGGCACCCTGGGGTCGGATCCGCTTTCGTGCCGAGAACCAGCGAAACGTGTCGTCGAGCGACTGGGCGAGCGGCCGCGCTTCATATCCCAGTTCTTCGGCGGCACGGGTCGAGTGGTAGAACCAGAAATAGCGGTTCAGTCGAGCGTGCTGGAGCGAGGGGTACGGGTGCCTTCGCGTGACGAACGCCCGGCACTCGCTACAACCGGCGAGGGCGGCCAGCCCCCACCAGGGAAGAATCGGCGTCGCCCGAGGCCGCAGATTCGCGACGGCCGCGAGTTCCGTCATGAATCCGGCGAAGCTCTTGTTTTCGCCGCCGAGAATATAACGACGCCCCGCGCGACCGTGCTCGGCCGCGAGCAAGTGACCGCGGGCGACGTCGCGGACGTCAACGAGATTGACCCCGCCCGGAGGCGCGACCGGGATCATCCCTCGCCAGTACCGCGTCGCGAATCGGCCCATCACCGAACGCTCAAAATCCTCGGGGCCGACGAGATAGCCGGGATTCGTGACGACGACGTCGCCGCCCGCGGTCGCGCGATCGAGGGCCATGCGCTCGGCGGAGCGTTTGGCGTGAACGTAATCAATCTTGAGAGATTCCAGGGCGAACGGGCTGTCCTCGTCGAGCGTGGAACCGTCCTCGGTCGCGCCCACCGTCACGACGCTCGATGTCATCACGACGCGCGCCGACCGCGACGCGCTTTCCAGCACGTTCTTGGTGCCGATCGCGTGGACATCCCGCATCTTTTGCAAGGCGCTTCCCCACACGGCCACGAACCCGGCCAGGTGGAAAACGACGTCGCGGTCCGCGACGGCGCGGCGGACTTGCTCCGGGTCGCGAACATCGCCGAAGATCATCTCGATCCCAGACGATTTCAGGAGCGGGTGTTCCCCGCGGGGCGATAACGCCAGGACGCAAACCTCGGCCCCGACGGTACAAAGGGCTTGCACCACCTGATAGCCGAGGAGTCCGGTACCCCCGGTCACGCAAACCCGCTTCCCTTCCCAGTATCGTCGATCGGGTTCCAATTCGACCTCCCGGGTTCGCGAACACCCGCCGTGTTATCGTTGGCGTTCAGACTTAGCATTCGGCAAAAAATATCGATTTCACGAATTTTTCGGCGCTCGACGCGGAGACACGGCGTCATCTCGGCCGCCCTTTCACGGTTTTTCAGAAACCGGCGGACTTGCCGGGCGGTTGCCGGGTGCATTATCTTCGCCGCTTCAGCCCGGGCGGATGGCGACGGCGGGCATGGACGTTGGGGGGTTGGCGATGATCGCGACGGGCGGGCTGGTCGTGTACGTGACGAGTCACGGGTTCGGACACTTGAACCGTTCCGCGGCGGTGATCAACCGGATGCCGGCGGACATTCCAGTCCGCATCCGATCCCACCCGAATCTTTTCGACCATTGGAAAGAACGGCTCCGTAGGCCCGCGGATCTGAGCGAGCACGTTTCCGACGCCGGCGCCGTGAACCCTCCTGGCGATAGCGCGGCGACCGACGGACCGGTGACCCTCGAACGCGCGGCCCTGGTTCACGCGGAAGCCGTTTCTCGACTCGACGACGAAGTCGCCTGGCTCAAGAAAGTCGGCGCGGCCGCGGTGCTTGCCGACGCGCCTCCGCTTCCTCTGGTGGCGGCGAAGCGGGCACGAGTTCCGGGCTTCCTCCTGGCGAATTTCACCTGGTCGGAAATCTATTCGCCTCACGCGAAACGGATCGGAGGCGAAGCGGTAGCGCTCGTGGCGGAGATCCGACGCGCCTACCGCGACGCCGTCGAGGTCTTCCGGGCCGAGCCGGCGCTGAAGCTGGCCGACTTCGACCGCGACAAGGTCACCGAAGTCGGAATGGTCGTGACCCCGGGACGTGACCGCCGCGTCGAGCTTCGAAAACTCCTGGGGCTCTCGTCCCCTTGCAAGATCGTCTACTTCTACGTCGGGCGTTACGGACAGTCCGACCTCGGCTGGCAGCGGCTCCAAGCCTTGGATGCGAAGAACATCCACTTCGTCGGCTTTCACCCCGCGCCTTCGGGTCCACTCTCGAATCTGCACGTCGTGCGTCCCGAGGATTGGATCGGGGCCGACCTTGCCGCGTCCGCCGACGCGATCGTCGCCAAGGCCGGTTATGGAACCGCCTGCGAGGCGATGGTGGCCGGCACGCCGATGATCTACCCGCCTCGAACGGGCTTCGCCGAGCACCGGGCGCTCGACCGCACCTTGCGCGCCTGGGGCGGAGGCGTGCCGGCGTCGGCCCGGGAGTTCGCGGAGATGCGGATCGAACGCCTTCTCGACGACGCGTTCTCTCGAAAACCCGGCAACCCCCCCTTCCCCGCTGACGGCGCGGCACGGATCGCCGAACGCTTGACGCTGACTTGCCGGACGTCCCCGGCACATGAATCGATATAACGGCTTCGCTCCCTTCGAGTCGAGAACCCGCGATGAAAATCGTCATCCATCCCGCCGTTGAACCTGAGCGACTCGCGGCCCTTCAAGCCGTCGCCCCCGAACTCGAATGGTTAAACGCATCCGACGCCGACGCCGCGCTCGAGGCGATCGAGGGCGCGGACGGATTCCTCGGCAAGATCACGCCGAAAATCCTCGCGAAAGCCGATCGGCTCCGCTGGGTCCAGTCGTTCACGGCGAGTCTCGAACATTACATCTTTCCCGAACTCGTCGACCACCCCTGTACACTCACCAACATGCGTGGCCTCTTCGGCGACGTGATCGCCGACCAGGTGATGGGGTACATCCTCTGTTTCGCGAGAAACCTGCATATTTATATCCGTCAGCAAGTCCAGCACCGCTACGAGCCGATCGGGGGCGAAGAAGGGCGGGTGAACAATGCGAGCGGCCCCGGGGTTGTCAACGCGATGGACCGCGCGACGATCTTTCTGCCGGGGGCCACGCTCGGCGTGGTCGGTTTGGGAGCCATCGGCGCGGAGATCGCGAGGAGGGCGATGGCGTTCGGCATCAAGGTGAAGGCGGTCGACCGTTTCCCCGAACGAACCCATGTCCCCGCGGGTTTGGAATCGCTAACAGGGCTCGAATCGCTCCCGGAACTCCTCGCGGAGAGCGATTTTGTCGTGATCGCCGCCCCTCACACGCCGGAAACCGAACGCCTCTTCGACGCCGCGACGATCGGTTTCCTGCGCCCCACCGCGTACCTCATCAACATCGGACGGGGCGCGATCGTCGTCCTCGACGACCTGGTGAAGGCGCTTATCGCGGGGCGGATCGCCGGGGCGGCACTCGATGTATTCGAGGTCGAACCCTTGCCCGCCGATCACGCACTCTGGGACATGCCCAACGTGATCCTCACGCCGCACACCGCGGGCTACTCCCCGGTGATCGCCGAGCGGCACTTTCAGGCGCTCGTCGAGAACGTGCGAAGGTTCGTCGCCGACGAACCGCTTCGCAACGTGGTCGATAAGACACTCTGGTTTTGACCCGACCGATGCCCTCAGGCCGACGGCAGGGGCTCCCTCGCGGCGACATCAAGCCAGACATGCACATGCGGCTTCGCATGATAATAACACGAGAGCGACAGACTCCGGAGCCTCCAGGAATTCCAGGGAGCCTCGCGGTCTGAATGAGGCTCGTCGAAGATCAGACGACCGGATTCCGGCATTCCTTCACGGGTTAACCCGCGAAAAGGGTCTGTCAGGTCGCCGAACATCGCGGCGAGGATCACTCTCTGGTGGCCGTCGAGTTCGTTCCAGCCGAGACCGGACTCGATGGCCTGAATGTGTTGCCTGCGGCTGAGACTCTTGAAAAGCGTCTCCGCGCGGTCACCCGGCGACCGCCAGAGGTTCTCCGTCGTGGCGGAATGCCCGAAGAAGACAGTGCCGTTGAACGTCGACCCGTCTGGAGAATGGCCGTCGGCGCGCAGGATGACGTGCCTGCCCGCGAGCACCCACTCGAAGGGCTCGTCGGTCCCAGGCTCCCCGAAAAGCGCCGGATGGTAGTTCGCGAACCCTCCGGAATCCTCCCTCATCTGACGAAGGAATCGTTCGTATCCTTCACTGCGGCAAAGGCTTTTGAAGATCCGTCCGCAGAGATGCCGT
>JAYUFP010000319.1:0-6173 GCA_043738665.1 Isosphaeraceae bacterium | reverse complement strand
TCCTGTACATCATCGGCGTTCTCTGTATCTGCGGAGTGGCCTGGGCCGTCTGGCGCTCGAAGACCGAGAGCAAGGAACTCCGCGAGATGGAAGCCGAGTTCGGCGCGAGCGGAGACCAGGCTGTCGAACACTACGAGGCCGTGGGGAGTTGAAGCCCCGGCAAGCCGCGATCGCCATCGTTGAACTGACCTTTTGACCGAGTCGTGCGAACCGTGCGGTGATCCCAAGGGTGATCCGCGCGGTTCGTGCATTATGGAACTTCCGGGGCGAGAATCCTTATAATGGAATCAACTCGCTATTACCGAGGCGGCCCGCGACTTCCGGCTCGAATCGACGAGGTCAAAATCGACCGCGCGACCAACACGCTTAGGAGTCACCGAGGGGTTTCCGTGTATGACAACCCCGGTCATCACAACCTCATTTCCCACGGTGGGGCGTTCCTCGTCACGGAAATCCCTGATCGTTTACGCGTCATTCAGGCCGGTCGAGACACATCCCATCACGAGATCGTTCCCGCCGAGGCGTTTTCGATGACCTTCGAGGAATATCAGGAACTCCTGGATCAGATCGTCCTGGTTCCCGTCGAACCCTCCGGCCGAGAGGACTAGCGATGTCGATTTCAACTAAAGAGCCCGAGATCATCTATCCCCCCGACTTCGACGAGCGTTCGGAATGGGAGATGACCGCGAAAGGCTATCTCGAAAACGTCACGGTCCGATTCGACGACGGTTCTCGTTTCCGGGTTTGCTTCTATGACCCTGTCCGCCTGGCTCAGGATCTCCAGCGCATGGCGGAAGCCGGCTCGCCTTTTTTCGCCGAACCGGGTCTCATCGTGGTTCCCGAGGTGACGAAGGACGCGGTCCGTCAGGCGGTCCTGGGTGCCGCCGAAAACGACTACTTTGACATTTTAAAGCCCTCATGATTCGACCGTATTGATTTTGACGGTTTTCAATGATTCGATGGATCAGTAATCACTCGCCAAGACATTCGCAGGTTCGTCGGGGTCTGACTTCTCCATCCGAAAGCCACCTTCCATGCGTCAAGCCATCTTGCTTGGGCTGCTTTTTTCGGCCTGCGGCGCGACATCGGCCTGGGCCGCCGACCAGAGTGAGGAACTCCGCCAGAAGGCCACGGTGATCAAGACCGAAGCCGTCCGGCTGGCGGAAGCGGGACAGCGGAGTGAGGCTTCGCGACTGGCGACCATCGCCGACGACCTGATGTCCCTCGCCGACCGGTCCGACCCGGAACCTCGCCGCGGCACGGTTTCGGGACCGACCCGCGTCTTGGCTTCGTTACGCGCGCTCCTCCAGGACCGACAAAAAGTTCTTCACGACTACGAGCGGAGGATGCGGAACCCCAACGGCGACCACGCCGTGCGGAAGCTCCGAGACGAGATCTTTGAACTCAAACGCGAGATCACCCGGGTCGAGCGCGACGCGCAGAATGCCGGCCAGATCGAGGAGGCGGCCTCAAGGATTCTCCACCTCCGGGTCGCCGCCGATCACCTCCAACAGGCCGGGATGCTCGACCTCGCCGGCCAAGCGCTGCTCAAGGCCGGGGTCCTCGACCAGGAACTTCTGGAAGTCCAGAAACGGCTCAAAAACAGGGACCAAACCCCGCCGCCGCCGCAGGAGGTTCCGAAGAACGTCGAAGCCGAAGAGCTTCGCAAGGAGATGGAAGCGATGCGGGCCGAACTCGAAGAGCTTCGCAAGCAGGCGAAGGTCAAATGACCCCCGATAAGGGTCCAATCGCGGCCGGGATCGCCAGGAATCGTGGGTTCGGAATCCTCGACGCCATGGTCCTCATCGCGGCGCTGGGGTTCGGCCTGGCGCTCGCCAGGGGACCGTACCTGGGCATGAATCACGACGTGGCGATGAAGTACGGGTATCGGGATTATCGGGCCTGGGGCTACGCCATATACTACGGGTCGCTCGTATTCCCGTTCGTCACGCCGCTGACGTTCGCAATCCCGATTCTCGCTTTGCGGCGATCCCGAAAGCCTCGCCGCCGCGCCTTCCTCCGGCCCGGGCTGGGGGGGTGCGTCGCGGCCTCCGCGGGGCTTGTGCTCCGCGGACTGGAGGACTTGCCCAACTACGTTACGGGGATCGGTTGGCACATCATGCCCTGGATAGGGACCGGCGAGAAAGTTGGCTGCTTCGTGATCGGCCTCTGGGTGACACTGGCCGTCGCCGGTCGGTGGAAGATCAGGGCGGGGTGGCTGGAGCGGGTCGGGTTTCTCTTGGCGTTGCTCTGGGTGATCGGGACGCTCGGTTACGTGTCCTACGAGCTCCGCGTCTACGGCGCCCCGCCTCTGCCACATAGCCCGGTTTCCTGGTAAAAGGCGATCGTGGTGCGCCGTCACCTCCAGGATGACCGGCCTCGTCGGGTCCGGGGCGGACCGTCGGTGGGCAACGTCTCCGGATGATCCCGATCCCCCCAGCGGACCACACAAAAGAATTCTCTTATGTCACCGTGATCGTCACCGGGTCGACCTTCACGCCGAACTGTGCGTCCACTTGAAGCGTCCCCGTCACGGGTGCTCCGTTCGTGACGCCGGTCGACAACGGATCGGGGCTCGGGTGGTCGTTCCAGACGGCCGTGAACGTTCGCGACTCGCCCGGCTGCAAGGTGATCAGTTCGATGAACATCGGCGACATCACGCCGATGGTGGAGCCCCAGACCGTCGCGCCATTTTTCGACACCGAGAACGAATCGACCGACGGCCCGTACGTGGTCGTCACGGCGTGGTTCGAGGTGTTGGTCTCCGTGAGCGTGATCGTGACGGGCTCACCTGCTTTATAGGATGCCTTATCCGTTTTGAGGATCGCCGAGATGTCCCCGGCGGCGGCCGGTGAAGGGAGTGGGAAAGGCGAGGTGACGATCGGAGTGGGCGTCGGGACCGCAGGTGTCTTCGGAGCCGACACGACCGGCGGTGTCAGGTGAAAGCGATGATGCGGCCCTGGGTGAACCACATGGGTCACGGAGTGAGCATGCACCTGCGCGGCGTGGATCGCCGCCCCAGTCGCGAGCAGCGCCCGATCTTCCAGTGCATCGACGCCCGGCCGAATGGAACGACGCATGGTCAAATCCCCCTTCATCGTCGAAACGCCCGACCGAGTCTTACCGCAATCCACGACGATTGCAAAGCCGAACCCCGCCAGGAGGATTGCGAAGTCCGTGATTAACCCTTCTCCCCCCGGGAGAAGGTGCCGCGAAGCGGCGGATGAGGGTCTTTTTCGCCTTTTACTACGGCCGGGGGCCCTCATCCGGCCTCCGGCCACCTTCTCCCGGGGGGAGAAGGACGGACTTTGCAATGCTCTTGCGAACCCCGACACGTCTTCTATCGGAAAGAGTTTCATTCTCCCGACAGTCGGACTGATTTCCACTCGAAACGACCCCGCAGGGTTTTTTCTTGCCGTCGCGAGGGGATTGCGAGACACTCCAATCAACACTCGGAGAACCCATCGATGCGACACGCCATCCGTTTTGTGATTCCGCTCGTTTTCGCGACCATCTCGGCCCGAGCCCAGCAGTCTGACGAGGCGGCACTTCGACAAAAGACCGAAGCCATCAAAGCGGGAGCCGCCAAGCTTGCCGAATCAGGTCGCAAGGAGGAAGCATTGCGGCTGGTCGCACTCGCAGACGAACTGAAGGCGCTGGCCGATCCGCCGGGTGTCCGCGAACTACTCACCGAGCAGGAGTTATTACTTGCTGAATTAGGTGCCCGCAAGAAAGTAATCGATGCTGAGTTGCAGAAAGTATCTCGGTCGGTCCGCAATCCCGACGACCCCGCGCTTCAACAATTGAGGGCTGATCAAACCGACGTCAACCGTAAGTTCAAGATCGCACAAGATGCGCTGGAATTTACACGCCACAGCACCGGAACCCGGCGGCGGATTCTGCATATGCGAGTCGCCGCCGAACACCTGAGGCAGGCAGGGATGTTCGCTCTTACTCGGAAACTCCTCGCGAAAGCCGCAGCCGAAGAGCAGACGTTCGCCGAGGCCGAAGAAAAGGCCGCCGGGAAAGATCACGAGTCTCTTAAACCGACCGACCCTCAGAAAAACGGCGAGGTCGAAGAGCTGCGCAAGGAATTGCAGAAGGTACGGGCGGAACTCGACGAAGTTCGCAAGCAGATCAAACCGAATTGACAAAGACCGCTCGATTCATCATCCGTTGCTCCGGTCGAAATACTTCCGGATCAGGTCGGGCAGCTCCGCGGTGAACTTACTGCGGGGCAAAACCGGGTCGCAACCCGCGGCTCTCGCGGCTTCCAGGGCGATCGTGTCGACATGCGATCCGAAGGCGACGAACGGCGTTCCGGGCGTCGATTTCATATACGCCATCAGGGCAAGGGGGCTTACCAACTCTCCCGCCGCGAGGTCGACGAAGACGACTTTCGGCTTCCACTGCTCGATCATCGCCACAGCGAGCGCCGTGTTTCCCGCGACCATCACGCGATGACCGAGTTCTCGCGCGGTCCCCGTGATCTTCGAGGTGAAAATCAAGTCGCGGCTCAAAAGGAGTCCCGCGGGTTCCGCGCCTTCAAGTCCGGGCACTTCGCTCGACATTGGTTTTCTCCGACTCGATCGTTTCGCCGATTGTTTCGAGGGCGCCTTCCACGAGATTCCGTATGAGGCTCATCAGCGGGTGACCCGCGTTTTCGCCGAACTTGTTCACTGATCTCAAAGCGAAGAGACCGAGGCCGCGAATCGCGAGGCGATCCAGTCGGGCGTGAACCGGTCGAGGTGATCGATCACGTCGTCGGCACCCGCGGATCGGAGATCGTCGGCGGCATACGTATTCGAGATGCCGACGGCCCACATTCCAGCCCCTTTCGCCGACTCGATCCCGGCAAGACTATCCTCGATGACGAGGCATTCCTGCGGCGTGAGGTCACCGAGCCCCAGACCTTCGCAGTCACGAAGTCTCTCGTAGGCCATCGTGTACCCTTGCGGGTCGGGCTTGCAGCGGGGGACTTCCTCCGCCGAGACGATCGCCGAGACGCAAGGGCGGCGTTCCATCAGAATCAGGGCGAACTCGATCTCCGGTCTGAGCGCTCCGGAGTTGATCGCGAGCGGAAGCCGCTCCGAGAGCGCGGCGAGGCATTCGGGGGCACCCGGGAAGATCTTCAAGAACTTCGCGGCTTCCTCGGCGTAGCGTGCCGCCTTCCTCGCGATCATGTCGTCGACCTTCGAACCCTCGGCGGATTTGCCGCCGTCGACGAGTGCGGCATCGAAGCATCCGCGGTCGTCGAGCCCGAGGTAGCGCTCGTGGTAGTCGCCTTCGGTGATGACGACCCCTTCCTCCTCAAGGATCTCGGCGAACATCGCGAAATGAAGCGACTCGTCGTCAATCAGCACGCCGTTGAAATCGAAGATGACCGCCCGGACCATGCCGCCTCGCCGTCTCCGGGGCGTCCCGCCTGTCAAGCGGCATGAACGCCCGGACTAAAAAAATAACGACGGGCCGTCACCGCGCCGAGATCACCCTTCGCGCCGGCCCGACACCATGAGTTCATGGAACGGAGTCTAACAGAAAGGCCCGCCGCGATTGGAGCCCTCTCGCCGCGCCGGTTCAAGATCACAGTGGCGCGGAGACACATGATCGCCGGAGATGGATGAATCTTGGGCGATTCGTGGGGAACTGGCCGATAAGTCCTTTTCAGATCGCCTCGGGTCCGCGTTCGCCGGTGCGGATGCGAATGCAGTCGTCCATCGGCAGAATGAAGATCTTGCCGTCGCCGATTTTTCCGTCGGTCCCGCTGCGTCCCGCCTGGATGATTGCGTTCACGGTCGGCTCGACAAAGTCCTCGTTCACCGCGATCTGGAGTTCGATCTTGCGGAGCAGATTCACAGTGAATTCATGCCCACGGTACACCTCCGTGTAGCCCTTCTGCCGCCCAAAGCCCTGGACGTCCATCACGGTGAGGCGGAACACCTCGACGTGCGACAGGGCTTCCTTGACCGCTTCGAGCTTGGTGGGCTGAATGATCGCGATGATGAGTTTCATGACAGACCTTCTACGTTCCCCGCCCATGACTTGCGTCTGGGGTCTCGTCGCTTTAACGTCTTGGAAGTGTTGCAGCGATAAGTCGAGGCGGGGAAACTCCTTTGTGGGCAAAGACTCCCTGGCGCGTACGATTGTCGCTCAAATCCCGGCGCCGTCAACAG
>JAYUFP010000318.1:0-1948 GCA_043738665.1 Isosphaeraceae bacterium | reverse complement strand
CGCTCGGCGGTCACCGGGTCTTCTTTCTTGAACACGACCGACGTGATCGTTCTGAGGAGGTCGGACTGTTTGACCGGCTTGGTGAGGAAGCCGGCGTTGCAGCCTCTTTCCCTCGCGTGGTCGCCCAGCTGACCGGCGGATGACAGGATGATGACGGGCGGGCCGGCGATCGCGGGGTCGTCCGCAATCCGCTGGGCCAGGGGGTAGCCGTCCATTTCGGGCATCATCGCGTCGAGCAGGATCAGCCGGAAAGGTTCCCCGGCCGTGGCCGCCCTTCGGAGTTGGAGCAGCGCCGACCTGCCGTCCTCGACGGTCGTCGGCCGCATCTCCCATTGAGCGACCATCGTCCGCAGGATTCTTCGATTCGTGGCATTGTCGTCGATGATGAGTACTGGAAAATCCTTGAGAAGTTCGGCGGATTGGCGATCGATCGTGGTCAACCGGCCCGCGTGGATGCCGAACTTCGCGGTGAATGAGAAGATGCTTCCCTCGCCGACCGCGCTCTCGACGACGATCTTTCCTCCCATCATCTCCACCAACCTCGACGAGATCGACAGGCCCAATCCCGTTCCCCCGAATTTGCGAGTGGTCGAGCCGTCGGCCTGTTCGAAGGGGGCGAAGATCGTAGACTGCTTGTCGTGGGAAATACCGATACCGGTGTCGGAAACGCCAAAGCGGAGGACGACTTCGTTCCCATCACGTTTAACGACACCGACGGCGACCAGGACTTCTCCCCGCTGCGTGAACTTGATCGCGTTGCCGACGAGGTTGACCAGAACCTGCCTGACCCTGCCGCCGTCGCCGTCGAGGGCGTCGGGAACGTCGGGGGCGATGTCGAACGCCAGTTCGAGATCCTTCTGGTGGGCACGGACTCCGAGTGCGCGCATGGCGTCACCCAGGCAGTCCCGGAGCTCGAACGGGGCCGAGTCGAGGCGGAGCTTGCCCGCCTCGATCTTGGAAAAATCGAGGATGTCGTTGATTACCGTGAGCAGAGCGTCGGCCGAGGTCAGAACGATGTCCAGATATTCGCGCTGCTCGGCGGACAGTTCGGTGTCGAGCACGAGCTCCGTCATGCCGATCACGCCGTTCATCGGCGTACGAATTTCGTGGCTGACGTTCGCCAGGAACTCACTCTTGGTACGGCTGGCCGCTTCGGCTTCTTCCTTGGCGCGAACAAGTTCAACAGTCCGCTCGGCGACGCTCGCTTCGAGCTCGGCGGCGCGTGCCTCCCCGGCTTCCCTGATCCGTTCGCGAGCATTTTCGAGAGCCGCCTCGCGCGCCGCGGCGATCCGCATGTCGCGTGTCGAGTCGATGCAGAAACGCATCAGGAACACGTCCTCGAATGCGATCCATCCCACAGACTCGACCCAGCGCCAGGGGTTGACCGACTCGGCCCCGTACGTCGACATCGGCCAGAACCAATACCCGAGCAGATGATGCAGGACCGTGAGGATGGTGGCCGTGGCCAGCACGCGCCAGTCTCGATAGAAAGCCAGGAACGCCAGCGAACCGAAAACGTGGAAGTGCGTCTCGGGTCGGCCCGCCGTCAGATGGATCAGGAGCACGCCCATGAGCATCTGCCCGACCGCGACCGACTGTCGGGTCGTGAGGCGTCCGGGCCGGGAGATCACCAGTACAAGAGGGAGCAGCGCGATCGCACCCCCGGCACTGAACGCGCGCCAGGCGTAACCGTTGTTCGACTGCTCTCCCCACGCGAAGGGACTGATGGTCAGCGCGATCTCGACCGCGACTGCCCATTGGAAAAGGATCAAGCCGCCAAGAAGTTGGTCCGTCCGCCTCGCGATATGGTCCTGATTGGCGCAAAAAATCGCGCGTGCTGAAGCCGTGATCTCAGATAAAGCCGGCCCCGTGGAGCCGGCGCAAGCCTTGATCGACTTCACAGCCGTCCTCTCGATATCTCGCGAGCGAGATGATATTAGGCGCCGCA
>JAYUFP010000317.1:0-6176 GCA_043738665.1 Isosphaeraceae bacterium | reverse complement strand
TGGCGGTGCAGGACGCTCTCGATGCCGACGACAAAACCAACGGAATCATTCTCGCCTGCCAAGCAAAGCCCACGGGCGACGTTACGGTGGAGGCATAGCTGTGAAGGAGCGCGAACGCATCGTCGTCACCGGCGTCTTCGGCGTGTTGGTGTTTGCCTGGCTCGGCTTCCTCGTCCACCGTTCGCCGCGCTTCGCGGGCAGCGGAGTTGGGGCGGTGTTTGGGATATCAGGTGCCGTGCTCATGCTAGTCCCGCTCGCGTATTCGCTCGTCAAGCGAATTCCGTATCTCCTTACGCGGATTACACCGCGCGTTTCGTTGCGGTCGTGGATGACGGTGCATGTCTACGCGGGCATTCTCGGCCCTTTGCTGGGTATCATTCATACCGGCCACAAGTTCGATAGCTGGCTGGGAATCACGCTGACGGCCGTGATGCTGCTCGTCGTCGTGAGCGGGTTCGTCGGTCGCTACCTGCTCAGCTTCGTGAGCCAGGATATTCGAGACAAGTTGCTGCTCTTGCAGACGGCGAGGGGCGATCTGGATAGCGCGTGGGGCGCATTCCAGAATGCGCCGCAGGAAACCAGAAGGCTTCCGAAAATACCCTTCTTGGCGGCAGGTCTAGCCTCGATCGGGATTGATTATCAAATCGGCGGGCCGGCCGGTGAAGTCATGTTACTTGCCGAATCCGTGGCGGACCTGGAGTACGCGGTCCGCACGCACGAGCTTTTCAATCGCTGGTGCAGCCGATGGCTGAAACTGCACCTCGTTCTTTCCGTCATCCTCTACGTGCTGCTCGGGCTACACGTCTGGGCGGGGATCCATTTCGGCCTGAGGTGGTTCTCATGAAATTGTGGAGAATCCTGTTCATCGCGTCTGCGTTGTTCGTGGCGTTGTTTGGCGCGTTTTACTTCCTGGGGAGTCATTCCGGTGGCGAACGCTCCGGCGTGCTGAGCAAGACGGCCTGGCAGCGCATGACCCTACCCGGTGAGCTATCCAGGGCTCACGCTTTTCTGGAACACAACTGCGCGGCCTGTCACACGTCGGTCAAGGGAGTCGAAGCCAGCAATTGCATCGCCTGCCACGCAAACAACGAGTCGTTGCTGCAACGCGAGCCGACTTCGTTTCACGCGAACATACGAAGTTGCCGGGAGTGCCATCGTGAGCATCGGGGGATCGACCGGCGCCCGACCGACATGGACCACCTGGCGCTGTCCCGGATCGGCTTCCGCCAACTACAAGGCGAGCACTCATCAGACGATGTCAACGAACTCGTGCGGAAAGACCTTCTTGACTGGATCGGCCAACACCAGCCGGAGGGCCACAGGTTGGAAGGCCATTCGAGCCTCACCCCGCAGGAGGCGGTCTTGGATTGCGCGACCTGCCATTCCACCAAGGATCGGCACTTCAAACTCTTCGGCCAAGACTGCGCCCAGTGCCACGGGACGACCAAATGGACGATCCCAGAGTTCCGACATCCTTCGCCAAAATCCACGGATTGCGCCCAGTGCCACCAAGCCCCGCCGAGCCATTACATGATGCATTTTCAGATGATTTCGGCCAAGGTGGCCCGCCAACCCATCGCCAAAGTCAACCAGTGTTACGAGTGCCACCAGACGACGGCTTGGAACGACATCAAAGGCGTTGGCTATTACAAGCATCACTAGAAGTGAAGTGAAGATTCTCGGAAGGATGGGAGTTGCAAAAAGTCTTGAGCGGCGACCTCGTGACGCTCGACGGCGGGAGTGCGTACGCCGAAGTGCTGGCCGACACGGACACCGCGGAGGTAATGGCGCTCACTTGAAAAAAGGATCTGAAGACGCGTCGGCCTATCGCGATGGAGTCGATGATGGAGGGCAGTGGGGAAGACCGTGTCGGACCTATTAGGAGGCCAAGGGTGATTGCACAATCAGCAGCGATTTCAGCCGATTTTACAACCTCCGGCTGTAGTGTGTCAGCCTACGGCAGATTACGAAGTTACAAAATGCGGCCTTTAGGGAGGAATTCCTTCGCGTCCCGAGGCTCGGCCCACCGGAAACGCCCGACCGCTCGCTACTCGAGCTTCCTTTCGGGCGAAACATAAAATCGACCTCGGTTTGCGACGTTGCCGTTGAGGCAGCGCCAAATCATCGCTTGTTTAGCTTGTATTCGGTGGACGTGATCCTCGCGAGGTGAATCGATGTCTGAATTTCAGTTGCAACGCCTTGGCTTGGTGATGGAGCCGGAACCCGGCAACCCGTTGGAGGCCGAAGGCGTCTTGAATCCGGCCGCGGTTCGGGGTCGTAACGGCCAACTTTACCTATTTCCGCGGCTCGTCGCGCTTGGCAATTATTCGCGCATCGGCATCGCGCGAGTGCGGTTTAATGAGGCCGGCGACCCGTCCGGAGTCGAGCGGCTCGGCATTGCCCTCGAGCCTGAAGCGGACTACGAGCGGCGAGCCGACGGCGGCGGCGGCTGCGAAGACCCGCGCATCACCTTTATCGAGCCCCTGCAGCGGTATGTGATGACCTACACGGCGTACTCTTCCCGCGGCCCGCGCATCGCGTTGGCGATTTCAGACGATTTGTTTCACTGGGAGCGAATGGGGCTGGCGATCTTCATGCCGTACGACGGTGTGGACTTTAATGACGTCGACAACAAAGACGGCCTTCTCTTCCCCGTCGCCATACCCGATGTGGCGGGCCGACCGGCGATGGCCATCATCCATCGCCCTCTCTTTCCGGTCGCTGGTCCGGAACAAACGATTCGCCGTCAGAATCCTCGCGAGGCGGATGCGCTGAGGGAAAGTATTTGGATCTCCTATCACTCTTTGGTCAATGAAGTATGCAATAAACATCATCACCTCTGCCACTTTGATTCGCACGAGCGGCTGGCGATTCCCTTGGCGGCATGGGAGCAGCTGAAAATCGGCGGCGGCACTCCACCGATTCTGACCCGGCACGGTTGGTTGGTCATTTACCACGGCGTGGGCGAAACAGCGGAGCCGGGCACACGGGGGCGCAAGCTGAGCTACTCGGCCGGGGTGATGGTGCTATCGAAGGATCAGCCGCGCGTCATTTATTACCGTTCGCCGCAGCCGGTGCTGACGCCGGACCTGTCGCATGAACGACGCGGGACCGTCGCCAACGTCGTGTTTCCCACCGGCATCGACCGGCGCGACGATCTCGGCGCGCCGGACCGCTTCGACGTTTATTATGGGATGGCCGACAATCGGATCGGCGCGGCACGTCTTGACGTGCCGGAATCCCTGCCGCCAGGGGCTCTCGCCGACCGCCCGGAACAAAGCTCTAACTGGCTGGTCGGCTCGAACGTCCACGACCGGTGCTCTTGATTGTCAAGGCCGGGTCCGCAGTCGATTCCCTGCTGGAAGAACTCTTGTCTCACCTGGTTGAGTGTCGGGCGGCTGGCCGTCTTGGAAAACGCGGGAAATAATGTCGAAGCGTTGCGAAGCAAGGAAAATCATAAATATACTATTAGATATTATGCGATTAATTCTAGTTATTTTTTTTATGGAGATGAGAGGAGGGGGCGCGGCCCGGCCAAGGTGGTGGTCATCGTGAGGAGTGAGACGCGCCCCCTCAGCCGCGACATTACTTACCGCCAAGGTCAGGCTTCGAGCGACTGCGTCCCGATTCCGCAGGTAGAATAATTCTGTTCGGCTGGTGGGCTCCCGGCCGGCGGCGAACCCCGAATTCTGATTCAGCTGAGGTGACATGATGGAGAGCGAGACGACTCGACGAACTTTTCTCCGTGGCGGGACCTTGGCGACGGCGGGTCTGCTGGCCGCCGAGGCGACAGCGATCGCCCAGGAACCCCAGGCGCAACACGCACATGAGCACGGCGGGCACGGGTCGGACACGGATTATCCCCGAGACCGTCCCAGCACGGGAGGTCCGGTGGGGAGCGCCACCGACCGAGGGAAACTCGTACCGGGCCTCCGGAATGCTGGCGAGCCACCAGTGCCGGTCATCGTGCCCGACAACCCCGAGAGGGTCTCCTTCACTCTGAAGGACGGCGTGAAGGAATTCCATATCTACTGCCGCCATACCCGACGGGAGTTTCTGCCCGAGCTCTACATCGACGTCTGGGGCTTCAACGGCGGCATGCCGGGTCCGACGATCGAGGCCGTTCAAGGGGACCGGGTGCGGATCGTCGTCCACAACGACCTCCCCGAGTCGACCGGCATCCACTGGCATGGGCTCGAAATTCCCGTCGCCCTGGACGGCGTGCCGGGGCTGACCCAGCCCCCGGTCCCCCCGGGTGGCGTTCAGGCTTACGAGTTCACACTCCACCAGTGTGGCACATTTTTCTACCACTCGCACGACGGGATGCAGGACGGGATGGGGATGATCGGCCTCTTCCTCATCCATCCCAAGATCGCCCCCACTCCGACCGTCGATCGCGACTTCGCGCTCATCATCCAGGAGTGGGCGGTTTTGCCGGGTAGTTCGGTCCCGAACACGATGTCGATGGAGTTCAACCTGTTCACGCTCAATGGCCGCGCGGCTCCTTACATCACGCCGCTCGTCTGTAAGCTCGGCGAGCGGGTCCGAATTCGCATGGTCAATTTCAGCGGCATCGACCATCACCCGATGCACCTCCACGGGCTGACCTTTTGGGTAACGGGGACCGAGGGCGGACGCATCCCCGAGACGGCCTGGATTCCGGGGAACACCGTGCTCGTAGGCGTCGCCCAGGTGCGGGAGATCGAATTCATCGCCAACAACCCGGGCGACTGGATGCTTCACTGCCACATGTTCCACCATGTGATGAACTTCATGAGCTCGATGGTCGGCCAGATGGGCGGCCACACGGTGCAAGGCATGAAGGCCGGCCAGAGCTCGACCGGCGGCATGGGGATCGCCACAGGGGGACCGGCGCTGTCGTCGGAGGCGTTCGGCCCGAGCTTCGGCCGCAGTATGGGTGAGCAGACCAGCTTGGACCGCGCCGTCGGCAACATGAGCGTCATGCCCGGGATGCGGTCCGGGAGTCAGGGTGGGATGTCCGGCATGGGGTCGCAGGGCGGCGGCGGCGGGCACGCGGGGCACGGCGGCATGCGTATGGAGGACGCGCGGAAGGTGCCGGGCTATCCTCAGGGGATGATGGACATGCCGATGGACATGCCCGAATCCAAACTCAAGAAGCTCACCGGCAAGCGAGAAACGAAAGGAATGCGCCGCGACTGGTATACCGGCGTCGAGGGGTTGATGACGGTCGTCCGCGTCCTGCCGCCGGATCTATACCACCGGGTGATGTCGGGCGAGGACGAGGTCTCGCCTGGGGCCAGTACGCCAGAAGGGGGCGAGGGCGAAGCCATGCCCCATCGGCACCGAAACTAACCGAGGAGCGATTGCGGAGCGTCCACCCGGCCGCACCTCGGCTCATTTCAGCGCGGTGTCGGCACCGCCTCAATGTGGCCTTGCGACGTCGGCGTGCCTGGCGCACCCAGGCCGTCGACCAGGAGCATCGTCCCGATCTCCACCTCGGCCCGCCTCAGCTCAAGGAGCGACTGCACGTACTCTTTGTTCAACTCGGTGAACGTCCTCTGCGCGACCAGCACCTGGGGCCACGCAGCTCGACGGGCGCGGAAGTTGGCGAGCAGGACTTCGTAGGCGCGGCGAGCCAACGGCAAGGTTTCGGCGCGAAAGTCTTGCACCGACTGAAGGGCGTCGTCGTAGCGGGTAGCGACGTCGGCTAGGCGCAGTCTGAGCGACAGCGCGATCCGGTCGTACTCCGCGCGGTCCCGGGCCAGGTCGGACTCGGCCTCCCGTCGCGTGCCCTGGTTCCGGTTAAAGACCGGGATGGGTGCGCTCAACTGTACACCGGCCGTCGTGATGTTGAACTCGTAATTGCGGCCGACAATCGCCTGGACCGTGAGATTCGGGATCGGCTCGACTCGTTCGCGCTGGACCATGATCTGGTCGCGGCGGATCTCGGCCAGGGCGGCCTGAATCTCGGGGCTGCGGCTCTTCAAATCGGCCAGGGTGGCGTCGAAGTCGAGCGGGGCGGCCTCGGCTTCCAGCAGCCGCTCGTCGAGCGGCGTCGGGCGCAGTTCCGGCGCCCCCACGATGGAGACGAGCGCCTCCCAGTGCCCCCGGTATCGGTTCTCGGCGTTCCGTAACGCGACACGCATCCGGCGGGACTCGACCCGTGCCTGGAGCAGGTCGGGCTCGTTGGCCTG
>JAYUFP010000316.1:0-6186 GCA_043738665.1 Isosphaeraceae bacterium | reverse complement strand
GTGCGGCGGGATGGTATCTGAGGGGTCGCGGAGTGTAAAGCTCAAGTTCACGACCGGGCGGCCGGCCGAGGAACCTGGATTACTTGACACCCAGACGGCGTGCTTCGTCCTCCAACCGATCGCTGTAGGTCAGCGGGTATTCGGGTTTCCCGTCGATCCCTCGCAGATAATCCGGCAAGGCCGCGAACTGGGACCGACACTTTTCCCTGATCGCTTCGAGAGATGGTGTGGAGGAGACGAATTTTCCGCCGGAGACGACGTGTTCCAGGAGCGGCTCGCCCTCCGCGACCTCGTCCGCGGCGGTCACGTGATCGCGTGAGAAGCGACCAAAAGCGTCCCGGATTCGGTAGATTTGTTTCCCCAACGGATAGGTCTTCTTGCCAGGACTGAGCTTGATCCGCCCCGTGCCGTTGAGTTCAACGAGCTTGTAGACGATCCCGAGCGCCGGGGCGTCCCGGCTGGTGATCAATTCGGTGCCGACCCCAAAGGCGTCGTAGGGGGCTCCGGCCCCGACGAGTTCCGTGATCGACGTCTCGTCCAGGTCGCCGCTGCCGACGATCTTGATTTCATTTCGTCCGAGCGAATCGAGAATCAACCGAGCTCGTTTCCCCTCTTCGAGCAGGTTACCACTATCGATCCGGATGGCGTTCACGGGCGGGTCAATCGCGGCCGCGCGGGCAACCCCCTTGGCCGTGTCATAGGTGTCGACGAGCAAGGTTGAGTTGTTGGGAAAGACATGTGCGAACGTCGCGAAGGATTCTTCCTCGGTATCAAACGACTGAATCCAAGAGTGGGCCATCGTGCCCGTGCAGGGGATGCCCAGTCGAATCGCGGCATCGACGTTACTCGTCCCCGCGCAACCGGCGAGGTAAGACGCCCGCGCGGCGATCATCCCGGCGTGACCCCCCTGCCCTCGTCTGAGCCCGAAATCATAAACCGGTCGCCCTGCCGCGGCTTCAATCACTCGCGCGGCTTTCGAAGCCACGAGTGTCGGATAGCCGATCGAGGTCAGCAAAAAAGTCTCGACCCACTGGGCCTGCGCGAGGCCCGCGTGAACTCGAAGCACGGGCTCCCCTGCGAAGACGACCGTCCCTTCCGGCACAGCCCAGACGTCGCCCTCGAATTTGAGGTCGTAAAGCCCGTCAAAAAACGACGGATCGGTTCCAATGAAGGCGGGAAGTCGCTTGATCGCCGCGACCTGTTCGGGCGAAAACCTCAAGCGAATCAGGTCTCCCAGCGCTTGTTCCAGTCCCGCAAGAATCAGGTACGCACGGTTTCTTGGCAAGCGTCTGACGAACATCTCAAAGACCGCGCGGTCGTTTGCCCGCCCCGCCAAATGGTAGCCCGCCATCATCGTGAGCTGATAGAGGTCGGTCAGTGGGCCGAGGGCCGTGGGATTGGGCCAAAGGGATACCGGGTATTCAAGGCTCATGGGTGTGTCTCTACCAGGTGGAATCGACCGCCCTCGCCGGACCCGAGGCCTCGACACGAGGGTTCGGCGCAAGGAGTTGAATCCACGACGGCTCACGAAAGTGCGCGGGTTGGACGGCTTCGGGCGCATTGTCGAGGAGCGTCACGGGATCGAGGCGAGTCGCCCAGGAACCTCGGAAACTCCAGTGATCGCGCAGCGCCACGCGAGCCGCCGTGGCGCCGGCAGTTCCCAGGGGAAGCAACTCGTCCCACACGCCCCAATCGCCGGAGGGGCCGGACCCGTTGACGAGTCCTGACCCGTCGGGAACAAGCCGGGAGGGATTTAACCCGTTCAATGCAAGATAGAAGTACAACGGCCGTCGCGCGTAGACCCGTAGAGCCGTGCCCCGGTTCGCCTTGAGAACTGGGCTGTCATTCATCGCGGCGGCGACGTTCCGGAGATCATCGGTCCGCTCAAAGAAAAGCGATGCGGGCAGAGGCCACGGCGGATTCTCTCCCCAGTGGAAACCCGCTACCAGGAGGCACCCCGCTTGTACCGCGGCCTGAACCAGGAATCTCCCTCGCCTTTCGTAGAAGCTCCCCGAAAAGATCGGCACGCGCTGCTCGGCTGAAAAAGGTCCTATCCGGACGACCAGTCCCGCGAGGATGAGCCAGCCCGCCGCATGGAGGGGCAGCCAGAGCCGGGCATAGGGATGATAGAACGGGGTCATCACCGAGAGGACCAGCCACCACGACGCGAGCATCCGGATCGCCGGCCTGCGGTCAAAAATGAACCAGGGGACCGTCGCCAGGCCGAGCCACCAGCCCGAGTCGGGGAGTCGAGCCACGACGATCACACCGAGCAGCCAGCCAAGACGAAGGCGTGTACCGTTCAAGCGTGAGGCCGGTCGATAAATCCCGCTCCCGAGCACTGTGAACGCGCAGCCAAGCCACGCAGCCGTCCAGGTCGCGATCATCCACCCGATTCCGCCGGAGAGCGCAATCACCTGAGCAAGTTGCTGTCGGAGGTACGTGAACCAGGATCCGGACGGACCGAGGTAACTTTGCTGATGCCGGATCAGACCTGCGTAACCGCCGTGATCTTCGACGTAGAGATACCACGGGAGATAGCAAGTCCCAGCCACAACCGCGGCGAGAAGTCCTAACCCGAACGTCCGGGCGAGGGCGCGCGGCCTTCTCTGTTCGCGGTCCGCTAACAACCCGAACATCGCCGCAAAGCCGACAATCACGCCGGAAATCCAGCCGTTGTACTTGAAGTTCTGCGCGAGCCCGACGGCGATGCCCAGTAATAGGGCTCTCGAAAAACGCGGCTTCTCCAGAAACCATCCGCCCACGCCGACCGCAATCAGCCAGCACAGCAGAAAAGGCGCATCGGTCAGCGCTTTCCTCGAAAAGGCGATGTGAGCCATCGCCAGGGCGGCGAAAGCCGCCGTCGCCGCCCCCGCGCCTGGTCCGAATGTTCGACGACCGACCCAGGCGGAAACGGGGATCGTGATCACGCCGCAGACAACCGAGACGAGTATCGCGGAAGAGTCCGCGACGCCGAGCACCGTGTAAGATATTCCCACGAGCAATGGGAAGCCCGGAGGAGCATAAGCGACGACTTGCGGATCAAGTCCGTTCGGCGTGACCGACCACAATCCCGCGAAAGCATAGACGCCCTCGTCGAAGTGGGTCAGACCGAGGTGTGCGAATCCCCGAAGTCGGACGATCGCTCCCACGAGTGTAAGAACGGCCACGACCCACAACTCGCGACGAAATGCCGGGTCACTGGATTTGAGTCGATTCGAGTCCGGCTTCTTTTGACGATTCGCGGCTTTTGCCATGGGGCACGATCTTAACGGACTCCGGGTCGGATCTCACCCCCAAGAGGTCGTGTCTCCACCACGTTTCACGTGGAACGGCACCGAACGGTTGACGTCCCGGATTCCATGACCTTAACCTGAGCGATGCCCAATCCGTACTGTCGTCGTGAAGAGGAGGACGTCCCATGGTCATGCTTTATGCCGACGAACGGATGCTCGATCACCACCCGCCCTCTCAACATCCCGAGCGGCCCGAACGTCTGCAGGCCATCCTCCGTCAACTCGACCGAACCGGACTCAGGACCCAATGCACCCCGGGGCGAGTCCGAGAAGCGACCCGGGCTGAGTTGTTACGCGTTCACACCGCGCGGTATCTCGATGCGGTGGCGATGTTCGAAGTCAAGGGAGGCGGACTCTACGAGGCGGATACCTGGATTTACCCGGGGTCGAATCACGCCGCGTTGCTCGGGGCGGGTGCCGTCGTCGAGGCGGTGTCCCAGGTCGTCGAAGGGGCCGACTCGAAAGCGCTCTGCCTGGTGAGGCCGCCGGGGCATCATGCCCGACCACACGACGCCATGGGCTTTTGCCTTTACGGAAATGTGTCCGTCGCCGCCGCCGACGCCGTGGAACGCCTTGGACTCGCCCGGGTCTTGATCGTCGATTTCGACGTGCATCACGGCAACGGTACCCAGGAGATCTTTTATGGAGACGGGCGGGTCGGTTTCTTGTCGATCCACCGTTACCCGTTTTATCCGGGCTCGGGCGCGGCCGACGAGACCGGGTCCGGGGCCGGGTTGGGATTCACGGAGAATGTCCCGATCGCCTACGGTACTCCTCGACAGACCTACCACTCCGCATTTCGCGCGGGTCTTGAGGCACTCGCGGAAAAGGTCCGTCCAGAACTGGTCCTCATCAGCGCGGGCTTCGATGCTCATGCCGAAGACCCCGTGGGAGACCTCGGGCTCGAAGTCGAGGACTTCGTCACTCTCACGAAGACCGTGATGGACGTCGCGGATACCCACGCGCACGGGCGCGTCGTGAGCGTGCTCGAAGGGGGGTATAACGTGCCGATCCTCGCCGGTTGCGTGTCTGAGCACCTTCGGACGCTTCTGGGTCAAGTCGGCTGAGGCTTGCGCGAACGAACTCTCTCCAGGTCGAGAAAGCCTTCGCATGGTCGCTGAGGAAACGACGGCTCCGATACCTCAACGGCATCCGATCCGTTTCCCGTTTGTCGCCCGAATTGGATCGGCGATGGTTCTCGGTGCCCTAGTCGGGTCCGTGTTCGGAAAACGCGCTGAGTGGCTGGGCGACATCGGAACCGTCGTCATCGACCTGATCAAAGCGCTCGCAGGTCCCTTGCTTTTTTTCGCGGTCATCGACGCTTTTCTGCGCACCCACGTCAAACTGCGAAGCGCCGCGTTGATGGTGGTGATTTCGTTGACCAACGCGCTGATCGCCGTCGGAATCGGCTTAACACTCTCCAATACGCTGAAACCCGGGACGCACGTCACGCTCGACTCTCTGAAAGGTCGGGGCGGGGCACCGCTCGCAGGGGCCGCGATCAAGCGAATCGACTTCGTCCGCGAGTTGACCGGTTACTTGCCGAAGAACATCGTTCAGCCGTTCCTTGAGAACTCGGTGATCACGATCGTCGTCCTCGCCGTCTTGACAGGCGCGGCATTGCGGGCCGTCAAGACTGAGCAGGAACGTGCGGGTGACTCAGGTTTTCTGGTATTCGAATCACTCGTGACCACCATCTTCCGGACGATCGAAGTCATGCTTGGATGGGTCATCGCGTTCGTCCCGTTCGCTGTATTCGGGGTCGTCGCTCGAACGATCGGTCGGGAAGGGTTCGCGTGGATCGCGATGCTCGCCTGGTATCTGGGTGTCGCCCTCCTTGGCTTGGCGATTCAAGTCTTCGTCGTTTACCAAGCCTGGATCGTCTTCGTTGCGAGGATGCCGCTGCGCAGGTTCTGGGGAGGTGCGAGAGACGCCGTGGCGTACGCACTCGGATCCAGCAGCAGTCTGGCCACGTTACCCGTGACTTTGAAGTGTCTGAACCGGATGGACGTTTCCCCTCAAGCCGCGAGGCTTGCGGCGTGTGTGGGAACCAACCTGAATAACGACGGCATTCTGCTTTATGAGGCGATGGCCGTGCTCTTCGTGGCACAAGCGTACGGAATTGAATTGTCACTCGGACAGCAAATTCATGCTGCGGCGGCGTGCGTCGTGGCAGGCATCGGGATCGCGGCCGTCCCGGATGCGGGGCTCATCTCACTGGCGTTGGTTCTGGCCACGGTGGGACTACCTCTCGAAATCGTCCCGGTATTGCTGACCGTCGACTGGCTCCTTTCGCGGGCCAGGGCGATGACGAACGTGACCAGTGACCTGCTCGTCGCCGTGCTCCTTGATCATTTTGGGGTCGGCGGTGAGGAGCGGTTGTCCGAGCCGCAACCCCGGGAATGGAAGCTCGTTGCGATCGAGTCGGTTGATCCGCTTCGAAATGAAAAAGCCTGAGCGGTAAGGTTAGCCGCACAGGCTAGCAAAAATCCTCGCGGATTGACCCCAGCGGGATTTGAACCCGCGTTGCATGCGTGAAAGGCATGTGTCCTAGACCAGGCTAGACGATGGGGCCATCGTCGGGCGAGCTTCCTAATCTACTGGGTGGAACCGCTCGAGGTCAAGGTCGGCTGAAGGTGCCGGGTGCGCCAACGGATTCCGACGGATGAACGCGGCGGGAGCGGAACGACCGCGCCGGGCGAAGGTCTCCCGAACTTCGATTCCTTGGGGTGCCGGAGCTCGCTCCCGCTTTCAAATGGTTAAGGCGCACCTTCCACCTCGACCCCCTTGAGAAGGCCCGAAAATCCATCAAATACCCCTGATATCGACGATCAGAAGTCGTTTTCAAGCGCCCTCGAGGGCTCGTTGGTCGGGATGTAGAGCGGCGGGA
>JAYUFP010000315.1:0-1952 GCA_043738665.1 Isosphaeraceae bacterium | reverse complement strand
CGACACCAAGGTCGACGGATTCTTCTTCTTGTTCGGAGGCCTCGTCGGGAGGCGGGGTCGCTGCGTCAAACATCGTGGGGAACATAGGGGTTCATCGCGTGATGCTCAGGCGAATCCGTCGTCCGGCAGCTTCGACCGACGGATGAACCGGCGATCGACTTATCGACGATGATACGTAACGGAGGGCGTCTTCGCCTGCATTGTCTTTCGCCGACGCGACCGATTTCTTACGATTGCGGGCTCCGCAAAGGCGTACTCCACCCGTGCCGACACCAGAGGAAAGACTCGTGCGCAAAAATTCGAACTCTCGCTATCGACCTGCCGTCGTCCCGACAATTCTCGCGCTGATGCTGGGCTTCTGCTGGACGGCCAGGGAAATTGCCTTCGCCAGGGAACGTGCCGAGGCGCTCAAATCAGCGACGATCTCCATCGATCAGGTGGCCATGTCGGATTATAAGTACGAGGGAAAGCTCGTCGGCAAAGCCGGCGCGTACCTGAGCGGGGACACCCCCGGCAGCACGAAGTTCGTCACCGGCCGTTTCGTCCTCCAACCCGGTCAGACGCCGCACGCCCCGCACACGCATTTGGAAGAGGAAGTGATGATCGTCGAGGCGGGAACCGGCGAGATCTTTTGCGACGGAAAGACGACCAAGGTGGGTCCCGGCTCCGTGATGTACACGACCCCGAACGCCCCGCACGGGATCGTGAACACCGGGAAAGAGCCGATCGTCTTTTATTTTGTGAAGTGGGCGGGCAAGAAGAGCGAGTGATCTCGATTGTAGGGTCCGCTCTTCCGTAACGCTCGGCCGCAAGGCCCGGCGTGCTGCGATGTCGCGGACCCCACGAAATTCGGAGACGCTTTGACTTAGGCCGTCAGCAACTTGTCCATCCGAGCCACGACGTCCTTGAGGTGGTCGACCTCGCCGTAACCGACTTCGGCCGTGACCCAGCCGTCGTATCCGACGTCGTGGAGCGCCTTGGATACGGCGGGCCAGTCGATCTCGCCTTCTCCGAGTGCGTAGTCGAACCGTTTGGCCTTCTTATATTCCTTGATGTGGATCTTGAGGATCCGTTTGCCCAGTTCGCGGATCCACTCCTGAGGGTAACCGAACTCGACGACGTTGCCGACGTCGAAATAGGCCCCCACCGATGCGCTCTGGAACTCGTCGATGTAACGGGCGAACTCGACGGGGCTGAGGAGGAACTTGTTCCAGACCTCTTCGATGGCGATCTTCACGCCGGCCTTCTCGGCATCAGGGATCAAGGTCTTGATCGCGGCCTGCGATCGGGTGTAGGCGTCGCGGTAGGAGACGGTCGGCTTGACCACGGCGGGGACCACGAGAACGGTCGTTCCGCCATAGGCCTTGCAGTCGTCAAACTCTTTACGGATCGCTTCGAGCCCGCGTTCGACGACCTTGGGGTCGGGGTCGGAGAGCGTGTCCTGCCAGTGTCGCGAGCCGCTGACGCCGTGGATGATGATTCCGGTCTCGTCGCGGGCCTTGATCACCTCGTCCCCGTCGAGCTTGTTCGGGCTGAGGAGTTCGACCCCCGAGAAACCCGCGGCCTTGAGTTTCTCAAAGTGGGGCTTGATCGCCCCGCTGCTCACGCCGAGCATGAAGGCCTTTTTCCAGGGGGAAGGCGCGGCCGCGGCCGTTTCAGACGCGGATAAAGTCGCGCCGGCGAGCGTGACGCCGGCGGTGGCGAGGAAGGTTCGGCGGTCGACGGGGGTCATGGCGCGTGGCTCCATCATGGGTCGGGTCGGGGCCGAGAGCCTTACCTTACGCGACGACGGATGCCGTTTCCAGTGTTCAGGGGCCTCACGCCAACTCCGCGAGCTTCCTGTCGAGAAGGTCGCTCACGACGGCAGGGTCGGCCTTGCCGCCGGTCTGCTTCATGACCTGGCCTCTCAAGAACCCCTTCACGGCGTCGGGCTTTTTTTTGCCCCCCTTGAG